>CBFHVV010000049.1:0-20839 GCA_965658965.1 Croceimicrobium sp. | reverse complement strand
AAATCAATAATCCTTTGTGGATTTAGTGATAAAAATTTAACTACGTAGAACACAAAGAAGACACTGTGAACACAAAGCATAACTAAACGCAAAACCTTCCGTGAGCTCTGTGCTAAACTCTGTGTGCTTTGTGGTGAAAAATCATCGAACTTAACCACAGAGAACACAAAGAAGACACGGAGAACGCAAAGCATAACTAAACGCAAAACCCTCCGTGAGCTCCGTGTAAATCTCCATGGACTTTGTGGTAAAAACCATTTAACCACGGAGAGCACAAAGAAGACACATAGAACACAAAGCAAGACTAAACGCAAAACCCTCTGTGTACTCCGTGGAAAGCTCCATGGACTTTGTGGTAAAAAAACCACCAACCACAGAGAGCGCAAAGAAGACACGGTGAACGCAAGGCAAATCTAAATGCAAAACCCTCTGTGAGCACTGTATAAATCTCCATGGACTTTGTGGTGAAAACCATTTAACTACGGAGAGCACAAAGAAGACACGGTGAACGCAAAGCAAGGCAAAACGCTAAACCCTCTGCGACCTCCGTGGAAAGCTCCGTGGACCTTGTGGTAAAAAAACCACTAAACACAGATCGCGCCAAGTAGACACGGAGAACACAAAGAAAATCTAAACGACAAACCCTCTGTGTACTCCGCGGAAAGCTCCGTGGACTTTGTGGTAAAAAAACCCAAAAATCACAGAGAACATCAAAAGCTTGACAGTTCAAAAACCCTCCTTAACTTTACCTCCATGTGTTACGATTCAGCCGCCTTATCCAAAAGATCCCTCGACTATGCCAAGCGCGTAGGTTATGGCCCTGAAACTATTCAGGAGCTAGAAGAGCAATTTTTACGCATCCGCGAAAGCCACGGACCGGTTTTCCACGCTAATGGTTACGATCATCCTAAAATGCCCTTAATTCTGCAAGAAGAAGAAAAGCAGGTAGAACTCTTTCAGTGGGGATTAGTACCCCAGTGGACCAAAAATTTAGAACAAGCGCTGCAAGTTTGGAATCGCACTTTAAACGCCCGCTCCGAAACCATTTTCGAAAAACCCGCTTATCGTGAAGCCGCTGAAAAACGACGTTGCTTAGTGGTTCTGGATGGATTTTATGAGCATCACCATAAGGGCAGCAAAACCTTCCCTTATTATATTCAAATGGCTAATAAAGAACCGATGATTATGGCGGGAATTTACGAGCGGTGGATTAACCCAGAAGATCAAAATAGCCTTTTCACCTTCAGTATTGTGACCACCCAAGCAAATAGCTTATTGCAGGAAATTCATAATAATCCTAAAATGAAGGAGGCGCGCATTCCCGTAATTCTATCGCGCGAAAAACAAGAGCTTTGGCTAAGCGATCTAAACCCCGACCGGGACGAGAGTAGCTTTACCGAGATTTTCCGCGCCATTAATAGCGATGAATTAAAGGCCCACACTGTTTCACCCTTACGGGGGAAGCATAAAGTAGGCAACCTTCCTCTCGCACAAGCCCTTAGAGAATACCCCGAATTAATAGACGAAAGTAGCGACGAAAACGGACAAATTTCCTTATTCTAAGCCTAGCCGGGTGCTATAGTAGCTTTACAATTCTGTGAACGTTAGCTGCACCTTGCGGTTATGAATAACAAGTAAAAAATAATCTTAATGCAATTACAAGACAAAGTAGCCTTCATTACGGGAGGTAATAAAGGTATCGGTTACGGTATCGCTGAATATCTCTTAAAAGAAGGGATGAAAGTTGCGATAAGCAGTCGTAGTATCGCTTCTGCGCAAGCGGCCGCCAAAGACTTAAGCGCCCATGGCGAAGTTTTAGCCTTGGAACTGGACGTTAGAAACTACCAGCAACAAGAAAAAGCCCTAGCCGATATCATCGCCAAATGGGGACAAGTAGATTTAGTGGTGGCCAATGCTGGTATCGGTCATTTCGCCCCCATTGAAGAGATGGATATTGAACAGTGGAATGCGGTAATCGACACCAATGTAAACGGAGTATTCTATACTTCGAAAGCTGCTGTTCCTGCCTTAAAAGAGAGCAAAGGACTTATCGTGACCATTAGCAGTTTGGCCGGAACCAATTTCTTTCAACAAGGAACCGCCTATAATGCCAGCAAATTTGCGGTAACAGGCTTCAGTCAGGCGATGATGCTCGACTTACGTAAATATGGAATCCGCGTAAGCACCATTATGCCCGGCTCCGTAACCAGTAATTTTAACGGACATGAACCGAGTGAAAGTGATGCATGGAAAATTCAGCCCGAAGACATAGGCGAACTGGTAGCGGATCTTATGAAAATGAACCCGCGCACTTTACCCAGTAAAATTGAGGTAAGGCCTACGCTTCCGCCATCTGCAAAGTAATTGGTATTTAAAAAATAAAGCCCATTCCGAAAGGTTTGGGCTTTATTTTTCTAAAATATTTGGGGATTATAATCCTTTTTGTGCTTGGGGCCGATGTTGCGATAGACCTCTTGGATATAAGTCATATCTTCTTCGAAAACACCGGTAAGGTGATATACTCCTAAAACGCCAGCCTCCTTTTTATCATAATCTAAATAACCCAAACTGATGGGAACCTTCGCTTCCATGGCAATGCGATAAAAACCAGTTTTCCATTTGGGTACCCATTTGCGTGTTCCTTCGGCAGGCACTAAAACCACCATTCTTTTAGCTTTCAATTGCTCTATCGCATAGTCCGTTAGGTTATTACGTGTTTTGGAGCGGTTCACCCCTATTGCACCCGTCCACCGAAAAAAATAACCATGTAAACCTTTGGTATACATATCTTTAATAAAATACTTCAGATCCAAACCCATTACCCAAAATGCGGCTAATGCATAAGGAAAATCCCAATTTGAAGTATGCGGTGCTGCCAACATTACCGAATGCTTCATTTCCTCCGTAATCTCTGCCTTCAACTTCCAACCTGAGAGTTTAAAGAACATATTTCCTAAAAACCTTTTCATGGCTGCAAATTACTAGAATCCTATTTAGTAATATTGATATTATAAATTTTAAAGATCTACTTATAAGCCCATCCGTGAAAGGTCGTACCCGCATAGCTCCCACCCCCTCTGGTTTTCTACATTTAGGAAACCTCTACTCCTTTGTTTATACTTGGCTTTTAGCCAAACAAGAGGATTTAGAAGTCCTTCTTCGTATAGACGACATGGATCAAAGCCGCGTGCGGATGGAGTATTTGGATGATATTTTTCGAAGTATAGAAAGCATTGGCCTCAGCTATGAAATTGGTCCTTCTGGGCCCACCGATTTAAAAGAAAATTGGAGTCAGTTGAAAAGGGAGGATAATTATAATCAGCTCATTGAAAAATTAAAGGAGGCAGATTTTCTTTACCCCTGCCGCTGTTCTCGCAAGGATTTGGCGACCCATATTCGATCAGAGCATTATTCTCAAAATTGTTGGAGTAAAAAAGAAGCCTTTGCCAAGGTAGGTCAAAAGTGGCGTTTGCGCTACAATGGCTCCGAAGCTAGTATTCTGAGCTGGCAGGGGGAGGCTGAAAAAAAAGCTTCTTTAAGCGAGGAGGTATGGGATTTTGCGGTGCGCAGAAAAAATGGAGATCCAACCTATCAACTTTGTTCGCTTAGCGATGATTTAGAATTTGGTATCACCCATATTGTTAGAGGAGAAGATTTAAGAGAATCTAGCTTCGCCCAAGCCTATCTAGCCCAAGCCTTACAAGAAGAAAGCTTTCGCAAGATGCGCTTCTTGCATCATCCTTTGGTAAAATACCAAGGAGAAAAACTATCAAAAAGTCAGTCTGCCCCTGCCGCGCGATACTATTTAGGCGGCCGAATAAATCGGGAAAGAGTTTTAAATTTTATTGGAGCGGAATTAGGATTAGCAGGCTCGTTTTCTGTTTTAGCAGATCTGCGTGAAGCGTATTTAGAACAAAGTAACTTTGGCAAAAATTAGCGGAGCTCCTACTCAAAAAACTCATCTGGGAAACCCAGTAAATACAAACGCTCGCTGGCCCTGGTAAAGGCAGTATAAAGCCAACGAAGGAAATCTAAATCAAGCGGCTCATCGGCAGGACGCCAAGGATGATCTACAAAAACCCTTTGCCACTGGCCACCTTGTGCTTTATGGCAGGTGAGAGCGTAAGCAAATTTTACTTGGAGCGCATTTAAATAGGGATTATTCTTTAAGGCTAGCGCCCTTTCCGCCTTGGTAGGCAGATCCGCGTAATCTTCAGAAACCACTTCTGCGAAAGCTTTTTGCTCATCCCAACTTAAAGAAGCACCCTCGTGATTCAACACTTCCAGAAAAATTAAACTTTCAAAAGCTTCCACCTCCGCATCGGTGAATCGCAATTTCACCCTTGCAAAACGTCGGTCGTATAACTCTATAATTTCGTAAATTTCTAAAAGCTCTAAGATATCACCGTTGGCGATAAAACCAGCTTTATGATTGTCGGGTAAAGCCGTATAATTGTTTTTTACCACCATTAGGTAATCCCCAACCGAAATCTCATCCTCTTGCCAGAGCACTCGCAGCCGCATTTGCTGGTTGTAGAGGTTGGCCCTTTTATTTGAACGAGTAATAATCACCATCTGTTCGCGTCCTACTTGCGAAATAGCATCATTTAAAGCATCTTCAACTTCATTACCATTTTGCAATTGCATAACATCTGGCCCCAATTGAAACTTTGGTTGCGGAAAAGGCCATTGCTTTTGCACCTCACGCAAGCGAGTAGCATTTAAAAGTAATACTGAGTTTTCCTCTTGGCGCATTACTTCGGTTAGCTCAATTTCTGAAGCTTCAAAACTGTAATGCCTTAAAAGGTGATCTGCTTCTAGCGCAGGACTTGTTTCACTATGGATTGGTGGTAATTGAGCCGTATCTCCAACCAATAAGAGTTGACAATTTTTACCTCGGCCAACAAAGTCAATTAGATCTGCTAATAAGCTACTATTATACTCCCCTAATTGGTCATTTATCATGGAGGCTTCATCCACAATAAACAAACAATCCCGTGCCTTATTAGGCCTTAGTCGAAAAACCATTCTCCCTAATCTATCGGTTTGTAGTTGATAGATGTATTTGTGGATAGTGAAGGCTTGTTTGGCGCTATAACTCCCCATTACTTTTGCTGCTCTTCCGGTGGGAGCCATTAAGACTGCTGAGCGATTAAAAAGCGGCAAGGTTCTGACTAAAGACTTTATTAAAGTGGTTTTCCCTGTACCCGCAAAGCCTTTCAATAAGAAAATTGTGTTGGGCTTACCATCACCACAATAGATAGTAAGTCCTTGCAGCGCAAGCTTTTGCCCCTGGGTAACCTGAAAAGGAAAGCCTTCAAGAAGTTTATAATAAAAGGATCTTTTCCACTCGCGATTCATCCTTCAAAAGTAGGGTGTAAAAAAGGAGTTTGCCAACTAAAAAAAATTGTAGATTTGTGGCAATCACAAAAGCAAAAGCCCGAAAACATAATGAGTTCAAAGTTTTCCCTTATCGCCAAGATAGTATTAGGATTCCTGATAATCTTTTTAGGATATAAACTCTATACTATAATTCAAGAGCCAATTGACTTCGAGAATTTAAAGGATAAGCGCTACGCGGTAGTAAAAGATCGTTTAGAGAAAATTCGAGATGCTCAAAAAGCATATCGTACCGAATATCAATATTTCGCTGAAGACTTAGAAACTCTTATTGCTTTTGTAGACACTGGTAAAAGTGCAATAATCGAACGCAAAGATTCTTCTTTCATGTACTACGACGAAGTATACCTGCAAGAAATGGAAAAAGACACCATTATTACTACCTTATTAGGCTACGAGCCAGTGAAGAGTAAACTTTTTAGTCCTGAGTTCGATCCTAATATTTTACGAATGGTGCCTTTCTCAGATAATGTTCCTTTTGAAATGTCGGCAGGAAAAATTAGCATTAATGACGTGGTAGTGCCTGTTTTTGAGGCTAAAGCGCCTAATCCAGTTATATTCCACGATGTACTGTCCAAGTACGACCAATATATTGACGAAGATTACGCCTTGCAAGTAGGTGATTTAAACGAAGCAACATTAAGTGGTAACTGGAAATAATTTAGCCTTTACTTACCTAAAATACGATAGCAGTCTTAATTCTGAGAATATAAAAGATTGCCACCTAGTTATAAGCCTGTCTCTGACGGGCTTTTCCTTGTTACTTAGTGACCACGATAAGCGCAGGGTGTTGCTTTTGGCTTTAAAATCGCCCCTAGAAGGCAGTGAAGCAAGTTTCTCTTCAGATGAATTAGAGTTACTAATCAAGAGCCTGCCATTTAATTTAAATCAGTGCTTAAGCACGGTGGCGCTAATAAATTTCAATAAGTTTAGCTTAGTTCCAGAGCATTTGTATAGTAAAGGCGTAGGCAAGTCCATATTAAGTTACAGCTGCAAACTAGAAAAAGGCGATCATATATATACTGATCACTGGGCTAATAGTGAGGCGATGTTAGTATATGCGATGCCACTATCCATTATGGAGTGGTGTAAGAAAAACTTCAATGCTGTAAGTTTCCGACATCAAGCTACAGCGGTAGAGTATCTTTATCAATTATACCCTAAAGATAAAACATTTGCTTTCCTCTTTGTAGAAAAAAATAGCGCCGATCTTTATCTAGCACGCAACGGAAAGGTATTTTGGTACAATAAGTTTAATCACCAAACAGAGGAAGATCTTTTGTATTTTGTTCTTTACACCTTAGAGCAAAACCGCTTTTTAGCCACCGAGCTCGAGTTAAAGGTTGCAGGGCAAGTTCTTCAAGGTGAAAAATTGTATAAACTTTTAGGTACTTATATCGGCAGTGTTAAAGAATTGAATATCCCCTTGGGTTTTGAGCTATCTAGTCAAATTAGCCCGCAGGAAATGAAAAATCAAATAAACTTAATTGGTGCCTTATGACCAGAATAATTAGCGGACGCTTAAGAGGTAAAATTGTTAGAGCTCCTGGACATCTCCCAGTTCGACCAACTACTGATTTCGCCAAAGAAAGTTTATTCAATATTCTCAATAACAATTTTGTCTTCGAAAATATTAAAGCACTTGACCTATTTGCAGGTACTGGTAATCTTAGTTATGAATTGGCGAGCCGTGGTTGTGAAGATATCGTAGCGGTAGACCTAAGTAATCGATGCCAACAGTTTATTGAGAAAACCGCTAGGGAACTAGGCTTTTCTGGCTTAAAAACGCGTAAAGCAAATGCCTTAGACTTTCTTAAACGTGAGTTTCGGGAATACGATTTAATAATTGCTGATCCTCCTTACGACTACGAAGAGTATGATGAGCTAATCCAAACCATCTTTAAAAATAACTTATTGGCGAAAGATGGCATGCTGGTTATTGAACACGACAGTAGAGGCGATCTTTCTGAGTCTGATTTCTTTTTTGAAACACGTAAATACGGTAAGGTACGATTTACATTTTTTCAACATCCTGAAGAAAGCTAATGAGCTTTTGTAAGGCACGCCCGCGATGACTAATTTTATTTTTCGCCCTTGAATCCATTTCTGCAAAACTTAATTGTTCTCCCTCTGCCTTAAAAATCGGATCATAACCAAAGCCACCATCACCAGTTTTTGTTCTAAGAATCTCGCCATCAACCCGACCTTCGAAAAAACGCGTGTTTCCCAACTCATTGATAAAACAAATGCTCGTTTTAAAGTGTGCCTTGCGGTTTATTTCTCCCTCTAGCGCAGTCAATAACTTGTCCATATTAGAATTGGCATTAGCATCTTCACCAGCATAACGAGCCGAAAAAACTCCTGGAGCCCCTTTTAAGGCTTCCACTAAAAGACCTGTGTCGTCTGCAAAAACTGGTTTCCTAAACTCTTGATATATCCTTAGCGCTTTTATCTCAGCATTCTCTTCTAGGGTCTTGCCTGTTTCTGCTATATCTTCTGTAAAGCCCAAATCGCCTAAACTAAGAACCGAGTAGCTGGGCAATAGTGCTCTAATCTCTTTTACCTTATTGATATTATGCGAGGCAAAAACTAAGGATGGCTTTGTCATATTCGAAATTTGAAATCCAAAGGTCTATTTTTTTATGCTAGGATTAGAAAAAATGCCAAAATAGGTGCGAAATGCTTAGCCATTAATTGGTGAAATTATTCATAAGCAAGGATAATTATCAGTAAGTGCCTATTATAAAAAAAGCCCCAAAGCTAGAGCCCACCTAGGTATTAGTGTCCAAATCACACAAAGTAGTCATACAAAGGGATAGATGCCCCAAGGCTCTTAAAATCAAAGCTCTTTTAATTGATATATTTTGTATTTTTCGCTCAAATAAAACACCTACTATGAAGAAGATTATTAATTTAATGAGCGGCATCTTACTTCCCGTCTTATTGGGGGCGCAAGTCGTTTCGGTCGATCCGGCTTTTCCGACTCAAAACGATACGGTTACCATCACCTTTGATGCTACCGAGGGAAATGGTGCCTTATCGGGATTTGTCCCAATCTATGCACATACTGGAATAATAACTGCAGCAGGCGGCCCTGGTAGTTGGCAAAATGTACAGGGCAATTGGGGTACTGCAGACCCAAATGTAGTTATGACACCTCTTGGAAATAACAAGCACTCTATCACCTACCACATACCTACATTTTATAACGTAGCGGCAGGAACGGTAGTAAATGAACTGTCCTTTGTTTTTAGAAATGCTAATGGAAATACAGTGGGAAGAGCAGCTGATGGGAGTGATATCTTTTACCCTATTTACCCCGCAAACGCAGGTTTACTTGCCGCATTTTTATCTCCCTCGCAAACGCAAATCACCACCACGGGAACTTCACTAAACTTTAGTGCAGCAACAAGCTTAGATGCAGATATCGATATTTTTGACAACGGCACCTTACAGAGCTCTGTGAGTAATGCACGTAGTATCAATGCAAGCTTTCCAGCAGGTGCTGCAGGTTTGCATACAGTAGAATTAGTAGCAGACGATGGAACCACCACTGTGCGAGACACAGTTTATTATGTAGTAAACTCACCCGTGCAAACTCAGGCGGTTCCGGCTAATACAGAATATGGTATTACTTATACTAGTCCTACCTCAATTCGTTTGAAGCTACATGCACCTTTTAAAAACTACATTTATTTAATTGGCGATTTCAACGATTGGCAACCCGACCCCAATTACTCTTTAAAACGAGATCCAAATGGATCGGATTGGTGGATTGATGTTAACAACCTTGTTGCCGGTGAGCGCTATGCTTTCCAATACTGGGTAGATGGCGATATAAAAATTGCCGACCCTTATTCTGAATTGGTTTTAGACCCATGGAATGATGGCTTTATAGATGCGCAAACCTATCCAAACCCACACCCTTACCCTACCGGCAAAACTACTGGTATTGCTACCCTAATTGAGATGGATAAACCCAGTTATAACTGGCAAAATCCTAACTATGTGCAGCCCAATAAAGACGAACTAATCATTTATGAATTGCTTTTACGCGATTTTGTGGCTACTCATAATTACCAAACATTAATAGATACGCTTGACTATTTAGAAAGACTAGGAGTTAATGCAATTGAGCTGATGCCAGTAAATGAGTTTGAAGGAAATGAAAGTTGGGGCTACAATCCAAGTTTTCATATGGCTTTGGACAAATACTACGGTACTCCAGAAAAATTTAAAGAGTTTGTGGATATCTGTCATGGCCGAGGTATTGCCGTTTATATTGATGTAGTATTAAACCATGCATTTAGCCAGTCTCCACTAGTACAGCTTTACTGGGATCCAACAGCGGGATCATTTGGAGAGCCTACTCCACAAAACCCGTGGTTTAATATAACACCGAAACATGACTTTAATGTTGGTTACGATTTTGACCATGAGTCTCAGGCCACAAAAGATTTTGCCGAGCGAATTATGAAATACTGGGTAGATGAATACAAAGTAGATGGTTACCGAATGGACCTCTCGAAAGGTTTTACTCAAAATAATACCTTAGGTAACATTGGTGCATGGAATAGTTATGATCAGTCTCGTATTGACATCCTTTCCACCCTTAAGGGACATATGGAGTCTGCTAACCCTAACTCCTACATGATTCTTGAGCACTTTGCTGCAAATAATGAGGAGCAAGAGCTGGCCAATCGTGGTTTTATGTTATGGGGAAATATGCACGGCAGTTACAAGGAGGCCGCAATGGGTTATATTGGAAATTCAGATATCTCTGGGGCTTTTCATTCGCAAAGAGGGTGGGGCTTCAAACATCTAGTTGCCTACCAAGAGAGCCATGATGAAGAAAGAATAACTTACGATATAATTAATTTTGGTAATTCTTCTGGGTCCTACAACACTCAAAGTTTAGCCACTGCAATGGCCCGTAAGGAACTAACATCATTATTTCTTTACACCATCCCAGGACCAAAAATGCTTTGGCAATTCGGTGAATTGGGTTACGATGTAGGCATTAATGATCCATGCAGAGTGTGTAATAAGCCCATTCGCTGGAATTACCAACAAGATCCTAACCGCGCTCGATTATACTCTGTTGTGTCAGATATAATTAACCTTCGTGTTAACTACCCCGTTTTCAATTCTAACAATTACCGTTATTCTCTTAACGGCGCTACCAAGCGCATAAATCTAGATGATCCATCCATGAATGCAACCGTTATCGGGAACTTCGATGTGGTAGCACAAAATGTTGATCCAAATTTCCAAAGCACCGGCTGGTGGTATGAATTCTTTAGTGGTGATAGCATTAACGTAGCTAATACCAATGCCACAATTAACCTACAGGCAGGAGAATATAGACTATATACTAGCCAAAAGGTAGTGGTAAATAATAATGTTGGAATTGGCACAAACCCTCTGTTTAGTAATGGCTTTGTTGCTTACCCTAACCCAGCTAATGAAAAGCTTTATGTAGACTTCGCCCCAAGTATGAGTGAGAAAGTAAGCCTCAGCATTGTAAATTTAGCGGGACAAAATGTACTAGACTTAGAGCATTCTAATACTGTACAAACAAGAATGAACTATGACATCAGTGGTTTAAAACCTGGTACCTATTTCATTCGTTTCAAGTCAGCAAACAATGTTAGTCATGAAAAACTAATCGTTAAATAGCGACTTTTAAAACTGTTTCTAAAAGGCCCCTCCGTGCGAGGGGCTTTTTTATGCAAAAACCTACACCTTTACTTGTTGAAATCTAATGACTTAAATTTTAACTAATTGAATTTACTATAAATTTAAATTCGGAAACTATTCATCTTTTCGATTAAAGCCCTATATTTGTCGATGTATAGAAGGGATATATTATGGTTATAGACAAGGAAGAAGCCCTTGACCTGTTAACCGCAAGATTTGATTCAGTTAAGGAAATTCCGCGTCTTTCAAGATCGGAGAAATTAGCTGAATACAATGGGGACCGTTTACCAAAGCGTACATTTTACCATGTACATGACAAAATGGGTGGTTCAACTTACGAGTTAATAGTGAGGCTAAACGAATTTAGGAGCGGAGAACATTTCTTCGAATTCAGTGTTTCTGAAAATGAACCTTTGTATCGTAGGCTTGATTTGGATATGCCATCGATAGAACTACGTTTAAAAGTTCAAATGTTACTGGATTCAATGAACCGCATCCTTTTACGCCCTGCAGGCTAAAAAACTTTTCTGCAGAAATACCTTGCAATTTTGGATTAATTGCATTGAATGAGAAATATGTCTACTAAAATTATGGGTAATAGATAGGTAGATATGACATTCTAAAGGTATGTTTCTCACAAAAGACGCGCTAACTTCGGTTAAGCGCGTTTTTTTTATCCTAATTGCCATAAACCGCCTTTAGCATTTTCTGATGTATTTCATTATTCTGATAAATACCACTAAACAGTTCTTGATGGGGACCAAAGGCTAAAACAGGAACCATGGCGCCAGTATGACCATCCGTACCAAAAGAAAATGACAGTGAATCATAATCGCTTACCTCCCCTCTAAAAGGAACTTTTTTACGAGTACTTTTTAAGGCAAAGGCACCGCATTCGTGATCAGCAGTAACGACAACCAGAGTATTACCATCCTTTTCAGCAAAATCTAAGGCTGCACCAATAGCTTCATCAAAGTCTAACATCTCTCCTACCAAATAATTTCCATCATTAGCATGGCCGCCCCAATCAATTTGGGAACCTTCCACCATTAAGAAAAAAGGAGAATCCTGTCCACTAAAATAATCTAGTGCTAATTGAGTGGCGTTCTTTAAAAAATCACCTCTTCCTTCTAGGCGCGAAGGCATTCCTCCATCCGCCAATAAATAACCATAACGCTCTCCCTCTTGCCATTCTTTAGCCTGCAAAGCGATAGTGTCAATCACTAAATTATTATCTGCAATCAAAGGATTTAGGTCTTTGTCGTCTAAACGCTTATAAAAAAATCGTTTCCCTCCTCCCGCAAAAAAATCGACTTTAGAACTAACCAGTTGTTCCGCAAGTGTAAACTCTTCGCTTCGCAATTTAACATGGCCATAAAATGAAGCGGGTGTAGCATGGGTAATTGAAGAAGTGGAAATAAGCCCAGACTGCCAGTTTTGTTCCTTTAGATTTTCAACGATGGTGGTTAACGCAGTAGAGTCGGGTCCCATTCCAATGGCATTATTATAGGTTTTCACACCGCAACTGAAGGCAGTGGCCCCTGCGGCTGAATCGGTAATTTTATGCGATGATGAGGAAGTGCGACTTAAGCCGACAATAGGAAATCGTAAATAGTTAGGCTCCCTATCGCCGTAATATAAAGCACTACTCAACTGGCTATGCCCCATTCCATCACCAATCAACAAAATAATATTTGGCGCTTTCTTTACTGCGGTTGATGGCTCTGTAGCCGAATAATTAGCAGAGCTAAGTAAACTCAATAAGAGCATTCCAAAACTTGGTAAAAAGATCATCTATGAAAATATTTTTCGTTTGATTAGATATGATTGTAGCACTTGATGGTATCCCCTAGTCACATCCGCGTCTACAAAGTCAATTTTATATTGCAAACATTTCTGTTTTAGATCATTCTTAAAACTTTGCATTTTAGAAAGGTAAGCCTTGCGGTAATCTTGAGGGTTTAATTTGAAGCTCTCTCCGCTTTCAATATCGACAAACTTGTAAGGTCTGGCTTCAAACTTAAACTCCATTTCGGTTTGATTTTCCGTAGTCCAAAACACAATAATTTCGTGCTTACCGTGCTTTAAATGTTGAAGGGCGCTGTAAAACTCTTCTGGCTTCTCTTGCACCTCGTAAAAATCGGAAAAAATTATTAGTAAAGAGCGGCGACTAGTGCGCTCGGCCATCAAGTGTAGCTGATCTATTAATGATACCTTGGCTTCCCCACCGCGATGGTAGCCTTCTAAAACCTTGTATAACTCTGAACTAAGAGCCTTCTGATGCTTCAGGGTAGTTCCACTTTGGGTTTGTAAATCACTCGCTCCAAAAAGTGAAAGCGCCACTGCATCACGCTGTCGTTTCAGCAGATTCATTAAAGCCAAAGTTGCTATTACTGAGAAAAGGACCTTGCTTGGCTTTTTAATATTATTCATCCCTTCTTCTGGGTAGAACATACTGCCGGAGCAATCAATCATAAAACGACAACGAAGGTTGGTCTCCTCCTCATAACGTTTGGTATAAAGCCGATCGGTTCTTCCAAATAATTTCCAGTCTATATTTCGGGTGCTTTCCCCAGGATTATAAATGCGATGTTCTAAAAACTCTACCGAAAAGCCATGAAATGGACTTTTATGCAAACCCGTGATAAAACCTTCCACCACTTGCTTGGCGAAAAACTCAAGGTGTTCAAAATCGCGATATTCACCAATATTAAGTAAGTCTTCATTTATCATTGACGTGGTTTAAGAGCTTTTCTCTAAAAGGTGAAAATAAAAAAACCCATTCTGACCGCAGCCACAATGGGTTTATATTTTCAATTATTTAAAGCATTACATCTGCGCATCAATCTTGCCCGCAAGAACGCTCTTTTGAGCCACGCCGACTTGCTTATCTACTACCTCACCATTTTTAAATACTAATAAGGTAGGAATATTACGAATACCAAACTTTGAGCTAATCTCTCCGTGCTCGTCTACATTAACCTTTCCAATTACTGCCTTACCGTCGTAGTCGCTGGCCAATTCCTCTACAATTGGACCTACCATGCGGCAAGGGCCACACCATTCTGCCCAAAAGTCAACCAATACGGGTTTGTCTGATTTTAACACTAATTCTTCGAAGTTGTCGTTGGTAAATTCTACAGCCATTATCTATAATTTAAATTAATTAATAAAAATCCGCTAAGCACCTGTTTTTAAGGCCATTCTTAAAAATGGTAAAGACTTAAAAGCGTCTAAACTTTCGCGGGTAATTGTTATACCCCGCTTGGCGCGTCGTGGCATCCGAACGTTTATTTTCGGATTTTCAGGGTCAAATATCAGTACTTCTAGCGACTTTTCCCCTGCATTATCGCTAATAATTCTATTGAGGGTATCTATATTTTGCGTTGTTAAGGCATTTATTCCAATGTTTAACTCAATGCTCTTAGCGAAATTTTCCATTACATCCTGCATTAAACTTATCTGCAGCAGCTTTGCATCAATACGCTCTGTGGCACCTTCGTAGCGTGGGGTATAACGCGATACTTTCCCTTTTACCAGCACCAGCATATTGGGTTCTAAAAAAGGTTTAAATTTTAAATACTCTTCTCCAAAGAGAGCAAATTCATGTTTACCCGAATAATCTTCTAGCGTAAAGCGACCAAAAGGCTTACCACTACGCGCTGTTAGATGCAATGCATCTGTAATTATACCGCCTACCGTAAAGTCGTTTAACTTTTCTAAGTACTCGAAATCTAGCAATTTCGCGGTGGTTAAATGATCCATTTCATACTTATAATCATCTAGAGGATGACTACTTAGATAAAGCCCATTTATCTCCTTTTCTTTTCCTAATAGCAACATGCGAGGCCAAGGCTGAGCCACGGGAATTTCTGGAGCAGGCATACTTTCGGCCTCGTTTTCGCCGAAAAGAGATACCTGCGAAGATTCCTCTCTAAGTTTGTGGGCCTGAGCGTATTTAATGGCTCTTTCTAAAAAGGTTCGGCCATCGTTTCCTTCATTAAAGAAAACTGCCCGATGACAATTTTCAAAATTATCGAAAGCACCACCTAAGGCTAAGCTTTCCAATGTTTTTTTATTTACCGACTTAAAGTCGATGCGTTTCAAGAGCTCAAAAAAGTCTTTATACTCGCCCTCCTCGTTGCGATTTTTAACGATAGACAAAACGGCTGCTTCACCTACTCCTTTCATACCTCCCAAGCCAAAGCGTACTTCGCCCTTGCTATTAACGGTAAATTTAAAAGCCGATTCGTTGATATCTGGTCCCAAAACCGGTATGCCCATGCGTTTACATTCTTCCATAAAAAAGGAAACCTTTTTTATGTCGTTCATGTTATGCGTTAATACCGAAGCCATATACTCTGCCGGGTAATTAGCTTTTAGATAGCCGGTATGAAAGGCCACTACCGAATAGCAAGTTGAATGCGATTTGTTAAAAGCATAGGCAGCAAAAGCTTCCCAGTCTTTCCAAATTTTCTCTAGGCGATCCATATCGTGGCCGCGTTCGCTACCCTGCTCTATAAACTTAGGCTTCATTTTAGCCAATACGTCTACTAGCTTTTTACCCATAGCCTTACGCAGAACATCTGCTTCACCCTTGGTAAAACCTGCTAGCTTCTGAGAGAGAAGCATCACTTGCTCTTGATATACCGTAATACCATAAGTCTCTGCCAAGTACTCCTCCATCTCGGGGAGATCATAGCTTATTTCCTCAGTACCATGTTTACGAGCAATAAAGTTTGGAATGTACTCTAGCGGCCCCGGGCGATACAAGGCGTTCATGGCTATTAAATCGGCAAACTTATCTGGCTTTAAAGCCTTTAGATGCTTCTGCATCCCCACACTCTCAAATTGAAAGGTTCCATTGGTGGCGCCCCTTTGATAGAGTTCGAAAGTCTTTTGATCGTCTAAAGGTATTTCATCCGGGTCAATTTCTACTCCATGTCGATCTTTGATAATCGCTATGGCATCCTTAATTATACTAAGGGTTTTGAGGCCCAGGAAGTCCATCTTCAACATTCCCGCAGACTCTACCACCGAGTTATCGAACTGGGTAACATAAAGATCCGAATCTTTAGCCACCGAAACAGGAATAAACTTGGTGATATCATCGGGAGTAATAATTACCCCACAAGCGTGAATCCCAATATTCCGGACGGAGCCTTCTAATATTCGCGCTTGATTAAGTACTTGCGAATCAAGACCATCTTCTAAGGATAAATTTCGTAATTGCTTACCCATCATTACCGCATCGCCATTAAGCTTTTCCGACATTTCTTTGTCAGTCCAGGCGAACAGTTTGGCTAGTTTTACATCAGGCACCAATTTGGCGACCTTATCTGTTTCTGATAAAGGCAATTGTAAAACTCTTCCCGTATCTCTAATAGCCGATTTAGCGGCCATGGTTCCGTAGGTAATAATTTGGGCTACTTGATTTTTACCATACTTATTTACTACCCAATCAATAATTCTACTGCGACCTTCGTCATCAAAATCGATATCAATATCGGGTAATGAAACACGGTCTGGATTGAGAAATCTCTCGAAGAGTAGGTCGTATTTAATCGGATCTACATTAGTAATACCAATACAATAAGCCACCGCCGAACCCGCAGCCGAACCACGACCAGGACCAACGCTAACGCCCATTAATCGTGCTTGACTTGTAAAATCTTGAACAATTAAGAAATAACCGGGATAACCCGTTTTGGCAATCGTTTCTAATTCAAAATCAAGGCGGGTGGTAATCTCGTCCGTTAAGTTACCATAGCGTTTTTTTGCGCCCTCATAGGTGAGGTGGCGCAGATACTTATTTTCGCCTCGCTTTCCGCCATCCTGCTCATCTTCAGGATCCTGAAACTCCTCAGGAATATCAAAAGCGGGTAATAAAACATCGCGATTAAGATCATAAGCCTCAATCTTATCGACAATTTCCTGAACTGTCTTCAAGGCTTCTGGAAGATGCGAGAAAAGCGCTTTCATCTCTGCATCACCCTTAAAATAAAACTGATCATTAGGGAAACCGAAACGGAAACCCCTACCGCGTCCAATCGGAGTATCCTGATATTCTCCGTCTTTTACACAGAGTAAAATATCATGGGCATTCGCATCCTCCTTTTGCATGTAATACACATCATTACTAGCAAAATACTTAACTCCGTATTTTTTAGCGAAACGCAGCAATGTTTCTTGAACAACCTTCTCTTCTTCTAGTTTATGATCAACCAGTTCAACATAAAAGTCTTCTCCAAAATTCTCATGGTACCAAACAAATGCCTCTTCCGCCTGCTTCTCACCTACGTTTAGAATAAGGCGTGGAACCTCGCCACTTAAGCTACCAGTACTAATAATTAGATCTTCTTTATACTGCAGCAGTAGCTCACGATCAATGCGCGGCACATAATAAAACCCGTCTACAAATGCGCAGGAAGAGAGTTTGGCTAAGTTATGATAACCCTTTTTCGATTTGGCGAGCGCCAACATTTGAAAACCATTATCCTTAACAGTTTTATCTTGGTGGTTTTTACAAAGATTAAACTCGCAGCCAACAATGGGCTTTATACCCGCTTTTCGTGCTGCTGAAACAAACTTAAAGGCCCCGTAAAGGTTAGCAGAATCAGTCATAGCAACAGCTGGCATGCCTTCTTCCTTTGCCTTATTTACCAAGGCATTTAAATCGCAGGTGGCCTGTAAAATAGAATACTGCGTATGCACGTGTAAATGACTAAACTTAAGATCTGCATCGATCTCGTCTTTTCCTTCATTTGTGGCCTTGTGCACCGAATCTCGCGCCTCTAAGTCTGCTGCAATTTCTTTAAAACTGCGAACTTTCAGCCCAATGGGGGCAACGGTATTTGGATTGGCTTGATTAAATGCCGTGCGTTCTGCCTCTGACCAGCCAAGTTTATCATTCTGAAAAATTCGTAACCTCACTGCCTCGAAAAAGCAACGTGCGGTTGCTTCCACATCGGCCGCAGCATTATGCGCTTCTGCGAAAGCATTACCAAAAAGCTTTTCGTGCAATTCAATAAGCTTAGGCATTTTAAAGCCACCGCCTCTACCGCCGGGTAGCTGACAATATTCACGGGTGTCATCACCAGTATCAAGCACTGGATAATTAGCAAGTAAATTTTCTTGACCCAATCTCAAGTATTCGCAACCCAAAATATTATTGTCGAAAGCCAAGTTATGCCCTACAATAAATTTGGTTTGTCTTAAAGCTTTGCTAAACTCCTCCATAGCAAAGGATAGCTTCACCCCGTACTCTTGAGCTACCGCGGTAGTAATTCCATGAAACTTAGCGGTATTATAAGGGATGTCAAACCCATCTGGGCGAATCACATAATCCTTAGCTTCAAGGAGTTTGCCCTGATCGTCGTGTAATTGCCAAGCAATTTGGACGGCGCGTGGCCAATTATCGAAGTCGCTTAATGGCGCATTATCACGAAGAGGGAGTCCAGTTGTCTCGGTATCAAAAACTAAAAACATTGATTTGCTGACGATTGAGTTTTTTTAAAGAATTCCTTAAAATTAATTAAAAATGAATTGGCTTTAAGGCATGTTAATAAGACTTGATAAATTGCGAAAGAGCAATATTTCATCTTTAGCCGACCATATTTTATCGCTATTTTAGGCCAGTGTTTTTTGAAAAACTTTATTCAGTCTTATTTTTACCTCCACTATTTTGGAACCTATTTTTAAAACATGAGCAATAAACCCAGTTTTGGAAGATCGCGTGTTCTTCTTTCCCGCATTAGTCCTCAAGTAGATAATGGTCGCTACTCTGTGAAAAGAGTGACTGGCGAAAATTTAAAAGTGGAAGCTTGCTTAGTTGCAGATGGTCACGATGTTGTTGCTGGCGCTCTTGCCTTTCGGCAGATGGGTCAAAAGTGGCAGTATGCAAAGCTTGAATCCTTAGGGAATGATTATTATGCAGCGGAAGTAAGCTTTACCAAAACAGGGAATTACGAATATAAGATTCAAGGCTGGTTAGATTACGCTCTCACTTGGCTACACGGTCTGGAGAAAAAGTACGAGGACGGGCAAAACGTGGCTGTTCACATGACTGACGGGAAAGTCCATATTGAGCATCTCGCGAAAGCAGGAGTAGAAAAAGCCCAGCAACTACTAACTGCAATGATTGATGATGCGCACGCTTCTGCAGACTTGGCCCTATCGGGCTGGCTAAAGGAAGCTTTTATCGCTCATCCAGAAAAAACTTTCCTTACGGAGTCCGCCTGTTTTCCCCTACGAATTGATCGTAGAAAAGCTCTATACAGTGCCTGGTACGAGTTCTTCCCGCGCAGTGCTGCTGCCGAAGGACATGGCAGTTTTAAGGATGTGGAAAAACTTTTGCCACGCGTGGCTGATTTGGGCTTTGATGTGCTTTACTTCCCGCCCATTCACCCCATTGGTACCAAAAATAGAAAGGGCAAAAATAATAGCACTGAGGCCGCTGCAGATGATGCAGGCTCGCCCTGGGCTATCGGTTCAAAATTAGGCGGACATACCAGCGTGCATCCTGAACTAGGAACTTTAGACGATTATAAAAGTGTTATTAAAAAGGCCAATGATTTAGGTATCGAAATTGCCTTAGACTTAGCCTACCAAGTTGCGCCAGATCATCCTTGGGTAAATGAGCATCCTACGTGGTTTAAATGGCGCTCGGACGGAACCGTACAATACGCTGAAAATCCTCCAAAAAAGTATCAAGACATATTACCCATTTATTTTGAAAGTGAGGACTGGCAAGCATTATGGGATGAATTACTAGCCGTGATTCTCTTTTGGGTAGATGCTGGTGTTAAAATATTTAGAGTCGATAACCCACATACCAAGGCCATTAACTTTTGGGAATGGGCCATCGCTGAAACCCATAAAAAAAATGCAGATATTATCTTTCTGGCCGAAGCCTTTACGAAACCTGCACTGATGCACCAATTAGCTAAAGCTGGCTTCACCCAGGGTTACACCTATTACACCTGGCGCAATTTCCGCCACGAATTGGAGGAATATATGAGTGAACTAAGTAAAGGGGATGGTTCTGAGTATTTCCGACCAAATTTTTGGCCCAATACACCCGATATTTTACCCTATTCCTTACAAAGTGGTAATGAGTCACTCTATTTAATTAGGCTCTTTATGGCCGCCACTTTAAGTTCTAACTATGGCGTTTATGGTCCTGTTTACGAGCACATTGTCCATCAGGCTGTTCCGGGTAGAGAAGAGTATTTCAACAGCGAAAAGTACGAGGTTCAGCATTGGAATTGGGAAGTAGAAAATAAAATTACTTGGTTAATGCGCTTGGTAAACAAAGTGCGGAAGGAAAATCCCGCTTTACAGCAGACGCGTAATTTCTTAAGCCTCAATATTGAAAATCAGTCGATCTTCGCTTATTATAAGTGGGCCGGAGACAGTAAAATGTTAATGGTAGTAAATTTAGATCCCTACAATACCCAAGAAGGTTTGGTGCAAGTTCCGAGTAATCACCTTGGCCCCAAGGAAGGCGGCTATCATTGGCACGACCATGCTACAGGCGCCGACTATCATTGGAGTGAAGAATGGAACTATGTTCGTCTCGAACCTGCAATGCCTTTTCACCTTTTAGAATTAAGGTCCTAATTATGAAAAGTGCCGTTTACCAGTCTGAAAAAACTTGGGAGGAAATAAAAGACGACAGCGATTTTAAAGAGTTTCTCTGTAAAGAGCGCCTAGAAGATTACCTAAACCAATCGCGCTG
>CBFHVV010000048.1:0-20975 GCA_965658965.1 Croceimicrobium sp. | reverse complement strand
ATTAATGTTTGTATATAAAAAAAGCTACGACCTTCTCAGAATATAACACAAAAAACCCCACTAACTTTATTAGTGGGGTTCTAGTATCGTGTGGAGAAAAAAACTCTCTGAACTACAGGACCTTAACTTTATTTATAAAAAGTAAATAGCCAAAATCAATGCTGTTTATTAGATAAAACTAATTGTTTTGGAGAAATATTTCAGCTGCCTGCTCTACAGCCCCATCATTATTATGAGCGTTTGCTAGTGTCTCCACAAGTTGCCAGTTAAACTCAACTCCAAGACTCTCAGCAATAGACTTAGACGAATTAAACATATAAAATGCCCTTGCATATCGGTTCGTACCTTGTTGGTCTACGATTGAATTTCGTCTTAAAGCAGGTGCACTAGGGTCATTATCAAGCGTGCCAATTTGAATGGTCATATTTTTCGAAAAGTAGCTGGACGCCGGCGTGCTTTCAATCGGGCAATTGTCTATGCCGTAAGGAAACTCAACAGTATTATCGGGTACAGTATACCAACCCGATGCTGATGCCACAATTTTATCAACTCGCGCATCTGGCTTAAACATCACAAAACGATGCGCAAATTGTCCACCGGCTGAAAATCCGAAAATATTATAGGTATTGGAACTATTTCCAAGTTGAAATTTCAATTGATCAAAAAGAGGCTCTATAACAGAAAAAGCCCAATCCTGTTCATTGTTTAATGAAGCGGAAGATGGATTGTCCCCGTCTTCAAAAACATTTCCTAAATTATAACCATCACCACCAGGAAAATTAGCTGAGGAAAACTTTGGTGTAATAATAATGAATCCATTTTTATTAGCTTCATCAACCCAAGAATTTCTGTATTCAACAGCATTTCTACTGTTACCATGAAATACAAATACAATAGGCATAGTAGTTAAATCAGCATCAGGAACATGATAATATACATCTATAGCTATCTCACCCTCTGAGGTTTGATAGGTATAATTGAGTAACCCTGAACCGGTATTTATAACTTCTGAAGGAGAATTAGGTCCTACTTCCTCATAATTATCACAACTGTAGAACATAAGGATGTATATAAACAGGCGCAAATAGAATGTCATTAATTTATTTTTTTTATAATATGTTGCATAGTCTTAAGCTTTTTAATCATTATTGGTGCTTTTACAGCAGAGTAGCCAAAAATTAACCCATTTTGACCTTTACCTAAAAAACAATGGCTGTAATTATGAACATTAATATGGTTTTTATAGAATTCAACTTTTAGTCTTTTATCATTTAAAAGGCTTGGAGTTTTAACAAGCAAATGTAAACTTTTAGCTTCAGAATCCTGAATTTCAAAACTACTTGGCATTAATTCTTCAAATTTTTCAACAAATAAAGACTTTCTTTCCTGGGCAACTTTTACCACGTTTTTAATATGATTGTAGATGTAATTTTTTTCTATAAACTCACTCATTACAATTTGATTGGAAGGTGATACAAATCTATGCGAATGCATCTGAAGAGCTTTAATAACATCAAGTAAATAATAAGGAACCACCATATACCCTAAACGAATTGATTGGTGCAACAATCGATTAAAAGTACCCAAAAAAACAGTTCTGTGGTTATGATCCAATGTAAAAATAGCTTCATTATTTTCCTGTTCCCAATTGCTTATTTCGTGATCGTAATCATTTTCAATAATAATTGAATTCTGACTATGGGCCCAATCAATCAATTCTTTTTTTCGGTCTAAAGTCATTCGTTTCCCTGTTGGGTAATGATTGGATGGTGTAACGTGAATTAATTTAGGGGACTTACCATTATAACTCTTGATGTCAATACCGTTTTTATCCAAGCATAAAGCAGAAATATCTGCATCCAAACTTCTAAAAATTGAATGAACATTCGGAAACGTTGGAGATTCCAAAATCACTTTATCTTTAGGGTTTAAAACCGAATTAGCTATGAGATAGAGTGATTGTAAAGAACCAGAAACAATAACAATTTGCTCAAAATCACAACGGATACCACGAACTAAATTAAGGTACTTAGCAACATTTTTTTTTAAATACTCGATTCCTGAAGAGTCTGAAAACGATAAGTTTGAATATTTTACTTGTTTCCAGTATGAATTATGAAGGCGTTTCCATTGATTAACAGGAAACACATCTAAAGGTGGTAACCCTGGTCTAAAAGCTACATTCTTTTGTAAAGTAGAATGCATTAGGCTTACATTATTAATAAACATTTGACCACGATTAGAAATATCAGGATAGCTAGAATAATCTTGAATCGTATTTGTCTTTTCAGGAGATAAATCAATAGATTTTACAATATAGCCAGAACCATGTTTAGATTTTATATAACCTTCTATATGAAGTAAATTATAAACTCGTAAAACAGTACTTCTAGAAATCTTTAAAGAAGTCGATAATTGTCTTGTTGAAGGTAAAAACACTCCCTTAGGAATATCACGATCCTCAATTTTTTGCTTGATTACATTAAGTAGATTAAGATAAATAGTCGTGTTATCACTATTTGCTTTAGAAATGTAAGACTTGTTTATTGATTCAAGTATAATATTTTTACTGGTATGCATTTTTTTATGTAATTGGTATGGTAAAGTTAAACCTTTAACTTTTATTATTGTTAAAATTACGAAAACGTTTGATTAACTTTTAAATTCAATACTCATGAAAAAAATTTACTTATTCCTATTAGGCCTATTTAGCCTGACTGCATTTTCTCAAAATGTAACGATTACAAAAATAATTGAGACTGGATGTTCTAGCCCATTTGTAAAAACGGTTGAATTATATGTCGATGGGACAGTTGATTTTGCTTCGGAGGTTACTGTAAATTATATGCAAAATGGTAATCCTTGGGCTGATAATCAAATCGATGTTTCAGCTTTAGGGGTTCAAACTGACACATTTGTATATCTTGTCAGGGATATTGCATTAATGCAAACTGAATTTCCATCAACAACTTTTAATAGTTCTAATACTGTTATTGTAAGTTCTTCTACCAATGGTGATGATGGCTATCAAATTGTATTGAACGGTACGGTTGTTAGTCAATTTGGTAGAACCGAAACTGATGCTGATAATGATACAGAATCAGACTGGAATCACGGTGACGCGGTAGCAACACGTCTAGATGGAATTCCAGATTTAGGAACCTGGGATCCCACACATTGGAATATTACTCCAGAAAACGATTTGGACGATCATACAGCCTGTCAAGAAGCTGGTGTAAGCCCTAATCTTGAAACTTATTTTGCTTCTTTAGGTGAAACTTTCCCTTTAGGCTCAGGTTCCGGTTGGACACCAAGTGGTAATGTCTGTTCTACCATTCTAGGTAGTAGCATATCTACTGAATGTACCTCGTCTTCATCAGGCGCAACAGATGATACGTATTCTGCCACTATTAATTTCTCCTCTGCAAGTGACGGAAACACTTTTGTTCTAGCTACAACTGCCGGCACAATAGGTGGAGATGATCCTAATGCTGTAGATTCGGGAACAATAAGCATTACTGGTATTCCCGAAGGAACCGATATTACAGTAACTATGAGTGATATTGCCGATGGTGGTGTCTGCGATTTATCGGTTAATGTGGATAGCCCAGCTTGTGTACCTTTAGTTTTAAACGAAATGCTTTTTGATCCACCAAGTGATGATAGTGCAACAAATGAAATTGAAGGTGATGCCAATAATGATGGGACACGTGACGCACTTGATGATGAATTTTTAGAGTTTTTCAACAATTCTGATGCTAATTTAGATATTAGTGGTTATAAAATATATGATTCTAATGCCTTAGGTTCCGGCACACCAAGACACGTGGTACCAGCTAGCACTGTTATTCCTGCAAACGGAGCTTATGTTGTCTTTGGCGGTGGAACACCAACCGGAAGTTTCGGTACTGCCATAGTCCAGACAGCTTCAGACGGAGAATTGAACTTATCTAACGGTGGTGATGTTGTAACCGTTACAACCGGCAGTGATGATATTGTTTTACAATTAGACAGTTCTCAGATTGAATCGGACTTGGGTGTAGATTTTGGAAGTAATGAATCAATTACAAGAAATCCTGACATTACAGGTCAATATGATTTCCATACCAATGCCAATGCAACTTTAGTATATTCACCAGGGCTTCGTGTGGATGGAACAACACTGTCTATAGAAGAAAATAATCTAGACTTCAATTTTATACTTTACCCCAATCCTGTAAACGATGGGACGCTTTATATTGAAACTGGTATTTCTGCTAAAAAATCAATTGAATTATTTGATCTAAAGGGAAGATCTATCATGTCCGCAACTTTAGATAGCAAACGAATTGACGTATCTCGACTAAATGCAGGTATTTATCTAGTAAAAATTTCTTACTCAAATCAATCATCAACCCAAAAGTTGATCATTAATTAATGATTTCATTAGGCTACTTTTTAATTAAAGTAGCCTTTTAAATTCATAGCTATTTCAATATAAAATAGAAATAGCATGCAATTAGCTTTTATAGCTCTAACTTCTAATTTATAATTTATGAGCAATTTAATGACACCATTTAGAACTTTAATCGGTATACTTTGCTGTATTTTCGTTTTATCCTGTGAGACGGATGATATTTTACCAGTTGTAGAACTTTCTTCTAGCAATGAGAGTCTTTCTGAAGCTGATGGCAGTGTTACAATTACGGCAACCCTCAATGGCACATTTTCTCAAGACTTAAATTTTAATCTTAGTTTTTCAGGTTCAGCCGATTTATCTGAAGATTACGACACAAGTAGTAGTGTTATTACAATTCCAAAAGGTCAGTTATTAGGTGATATTGTTCTAAACAGCATTCAGGATACCAAGCTTGAAGAACCTGAAAGCATACTTTTAAGCCTTGATGCCTCACAAGTACTCTCAGAATTTTCGACTTCAGAAATTCAAATTAACCTTCAGGACGATGATGTAGATACCGATGGAGATGGTGTGTTTGATAACGAAGATGAGTGTCCAAATACGCCCGGCGACCCATTAAACAACGGTTGCCCGTTCTTAGGATTTTTAATCAATGAAGTACTTTACGATCCAGCATCTGGAAGTTCAGGTGATGCTAATAATGATGGCACCAGAGATCCAAACGAAGATGAGTTTATTGAGTTTTTCAATTCAGGACCAGAACTCGATATGTCCGGGTGGACGGTTTCTGATGCTTCTCAGTTAAGACACGTTTTTCCACCAAACACAGTTGTTCCTGTTAATGGTGTACTTGTTTTATTTGGCGGAGGAAACCCTAACGGCACATTTGATGGCGCCATCGTACAAACCGCATCTGAGGGAGAAAATATCAATATGAACAATTCCGGTGACTTCGTTACAGTAGCTGATGCTAATGGTAATGTTGTACTCACCTTTGATGTAGAACCTTTATCCAACAACCCGAATGAATCTTACACGCGATTCCCTGACCTTACCGGCGATTTTGTACAGCACGATCAGGACATCGAGGAAGCTAATGGTGCCTTATATTCACCTGGTACAAAAATAGACGGTAGCTCCTTTTAAGCTCATCTCACATGGATTATACAGGTCTTATCATTTCACTGATTTTTATAGTAGTGGTCGCCAGACTACTGCTTAAAAAACACAATCCGCATGCCATATTATTGGTGTCCGGTCTATTGATGCTACTCGTATCCTTTCTGTTGAATTATGATTTGCCTGCCCTAAAAGATAAAACCGGCTTTATTGGTTTCGATTTTTTTAGATACATTAAAGAATCCTTTAGTAAAACCAATGCTGGTGTAGGCTTAATGATTATGGCTATTGGTGGTTTTGTGGCATATATTGATAAGATAGGAGCGTCCAAAGCGCTTGTATATGTGGCGATGAAACCACTTCAGTTATTTAAGAAAAGACCCTATATCGCGGCTTCGATGGTGATTCCGATTGGTCAGGTGTTGTTTGTATCTATTCCTTCCGCCGCAGGCCTAGGGTTATTGCTTATGGCGTCTCTGTTTCCTATTTTAGTCAACCTTGGGGTGAGCAGATTATCGGCAGTATCGGTAATTACAGCAGCAACAGCCTTTGGCATGGGACCTGCTTCTGCAATGAGCGTTAGTGCGGCTTCAATCGCTGAATTGACGGCTATAGGATATTTGGTAGATTTACAAATTCCGCTAGTTTGGCCTTTGAGCATTTCTATGATGATTACTTATTATTTGGTGAATAAATACTTCGATAAAAAAAGAGGTGAGAGTCCTGAGGCTTCTGAAGATATTGAAAAGTTGAAAAACGAAAAAGAAAAACCGAATGTACCATTGATTTATGCAATCATTCCTATTTTACCAATTGTGATACTTATTGTATTTTCAAAATTATTCAGTCTATTTCCAAGTCCGATTTCTTTAGATACAACCACAGCCATGTTCATCAGTTTGTTTATTGCTTTGATTTTTGAAGGGATTAGAAAAAGAAAACTGAAAGACCTTTTCGATTCGCTAAAAATCTTTTGGAACGGGATGGGCAATATTTTTAAAACAGTCGTAACGCTTATCATCACTGCAGACATTTTTGCCAAAGGCTTAATCAGTCTGGAGTTTATTGAAGGTTTATTAGCCATAGCTGAAAATGCAGGTTTTGGTCTGATTGGTATAGGTATTGTCATGACAATAATGATCTTTTTAGCTTCTATGCTCATGGGTAGCGGAAATGCTTCATTTTTTGCCTTTGGTCCACTGGTGCCTAAAATTTCAAAAGGGCTTGGCGCGGAGACCACTTCAATACTATTGCCTATGCAGTTTTCTGCTTCAATGGGCAGAACCGTTTCGCCTGTAGCAGGTGTTATCATCGCCACCGCCGAAATCGCAAAAGTCTCCACCATAGATATCGTCAAACGAAATCTCATACCTATTGGCGTGGCTTTAATCATTATGCTAACCTACCATTTTATTTAAACTATGCTTAAACTATTAAAGAATACAAATCTCTACAGTCCTGAAAAAATGGGAATAAAAGACATTTTAATAGCCAATGATAAAATCATGGTTATTGATGATGATCTTTCGGAGTTTGACAACAAGCATACTAGGGTTATTGACTTGGAAGGAAAAATCGTCACTCCTGGTCTAATTGATCAGCATATTCATGTAATTGGTGCTGGTGGCAAAGAAGGATTTGCCTCGATGACGCCCGAGGTTCAGCTTAGCGAACTCATCAGTTGTGGATCCACCACAGTCAATAGTCTTTTAGGTACTGATGGAACAGCCAGAAACATAAGAACACTTTACGCCAAGGTAAAAGGCTTGAACCAGGAAGGACTTTCAGCTTATATGTTTAGTGGTTATTACGGTATGGATACCGTCACCATCACCGACAGTATTCAGGGTGACATGTTGTTTATAGATAACGTCCTTGGGGTGAAAATTGCCATTAGCGATATCCGATCTTCTTATCCTTCTGCAGATGATTTGGTGAGAAAACTTAGAGACATCATGGTTGGTGGAATGATTGGAGGCAAAAAAGGGATACTTCATTTGCACCTGGGGAATTTACCCAGTAAAATGGATGTGTTGTTTGAGCTTGTTAATGACTACCATTTTCCCATCAAGCATATTTCGCCAACACACGTAGGAAGAACAAAACAACTTTTTGACCAGGCGATTGAATTTGCTAAACTTGGCGGCATGATAGACATCACTACTGGTGCTTCAAAATATACAGAGCCTTTTAAGTCAGTGCTTTATGCCTTAGACGAAGGAGTTCCTATAGATAAAATGACTTTTAGTACAGACGGCCATGCCGGATTAACCAAGTTTGATGAGAGCGGCAAAGCCATTGGTGTAAGAAAAGCACCCATTAATGCCAATCTGGAACAAATACAGGCCTTAGTAAAAAAAGGCGGACTGCCAATTGAAGAAGCCATTAAACTCAACACCACCAATCCCGCAGAGAATTTAGGTCTTAAGCATAAAGGTAAAATCGCTGTGGGCTATGATGCCGATTTTTGCTGTTTTGATGAAAACTTAGACCTCCTAGACGTTTTTGCGAAAGGTCAGCATATGATGAAAGATAAAGAAATTATAGTGAAAGGAAATTTTGAACTATAGTATTAAACACATAACTATGAACGGTTTTAAAATTATTGTTTGTCTACTTACCCTACTGAGTTTTTCAGAGCAGTTTGCGCAAAACACAAAACTGAATTCCTACAACTTTGATGAAGGCTATAACTTTACAAATATTAATGGCTCTACTGTAAAGATTCAAGGCTACATGCAACCCTGGATGGATGTAGAAACTTACCAAAACTCAGATGAGCCCAATGCCATCCGCTACAGAATGAGACGTTTACGTTTAAGGCTTTCTGGGAAATCAGCTAACGAACGATTTAGTTACAGGTTGCAAGTAGATTTGGCTGGACAGGACGAAGCACAGATAGACAGCGACATCACCGATGCCAGTAATTACCTTTTGGATGCTTACGTCTCATATAAAGTTGCCAGAAGAGTAGACATCATATTTGGGCAACGAGCCTCCTATACCGATAACCGTGAGTTATTCATGAATTCAAATTCTTTGCAGTTACCGGAACGTAGCCGTTTAACCTCAGCCTTTGCCAGTATTAGGGAGTTTGGGCTTTTTGCCAAAGGAACCTTCAGAACCGGAAGAGGAACTTATCTTAAACCCTACCTGACCATTACCAATGGAGATGGGGCCAACGTGTTCGCCAATGACAGGGGTGGTTTAAAGTACGGGGCTAGAGTAGACTTTCTGCCTTTTGGTTTATTTACCAATTTCGGACAGTTTCGACAGGCTGATGTAGTTAGAGAACAAACCCCTAAGCTTGTAGTAGGCGCAACTTTTAATTATAATGATGGCATTACAAGTAGAAGAGGTCGAAATTCTGGTCGAATTGTATATTTAAATGATGTCAACGATAACGGGGTGTTGGATGATGGCGAAGAACGTCTCCCCGACTATGCTAAATTTGGAATAGATTTTATGTTCAAATACAAAGGCTTTTCAGTTTTAGGGGAATACCATAAAAGTTTTGCAACAAATATTGCTAATGATATTAATTTGAGAAGTGACATTTATGGCCCCGATGTGAGTGTACTCACCGATAGCTTTAGAGGAAGAGTAAACCCCACATCTGATAATTTTAGAGACTATACGACAAAGGAATATGTAAGACGACAAATGATGCTGGGTGAGGCCTACAACATTCAGGCCGGATATCTATTTAAAAATGGTTTTTCAATTGATGCGCGCTATACGCATATCAATTCTGATACCAACTCATTTTTGAATAACGGAGCCTTTTTTAATAGACCAAATTTTTACACGCTGGGCGTAAGCAAATACCTAAGCCGCAGCTATGGCGCAAAAATTCAGGCGTCGTATACGTATGTTGAAGCCGGAGAATTTGGCGTTTTTAATAATGATTCTGAACTCAATCCCGGTGACGAAGGCATCTTCAGACTAATTTTAACCTTATCCTTTTAAGATGAAAAATATAGTTACCATATTGATGAGTGTCATTTTTATAAGTGCATCTGCACAATTTACACCTCAATCTAAAAAAATAACAGAAAAGTTTTTTCCGAATAGTGATGAGATATTAGATATCACACCTGCACTACAAAAGAAAAGAGGATATACCAATTATGATGAATTATTGGGTTTTCTTAATAATTTAATTGAAAATCATTCAGAAAAAATTACAATGGAGTTTATTGGAGAAAGCCAAAAGGGTAGAAAAATCCCGATGGTTTTTCTCACCAACCCTAATGATAATGAGAAAATAAAAGTCTGGATGCAGGGCGGTCTGCACGGCAACGAACCTGCCAGCACAGAAAGTATGCTGTACCTTTTAGACAGACTTCTAAATGACGATAACTATACAGATATTTTGGACCATGTTGAACTTGCCATGGTGCCAATGGCCAACATAGACGGTTATCTTAAAAACAACAGATATGCTGCCAATGGTCTTGACCTTAATCGCGACCAGACCAAATTGAGGGCACCTGAAACTGTGATTTTGAAAAAAGCTTATGTGGACTTTAGCCCTGAAGTGGCCGTAGATTTCCATGAATACAGGCCTTACCGGCGTGATTATGCCAGAATGGGCGATTTTGGGGTAACCAACATGTACGATGCCATGTTCCTTTACAGCGGAAACCTGAATGTTCCTGAAAATATAAGAAACTTAACCAACGATTTGTTTATAAACAAGGCCAGAAAATCTCTAGATGAGTTTAATTACACCCATCACCCCTACATTTCAACCCGAAAAGTCAGTGGCGATATTCACATCAACCAAGGCTCTATCAGTGCGCGCTCCAGTGCCTCCAACAATGCTTTAACCAACACCATTTCATCCCTTATTGAAATTCGTGGTGTAGCCTTAGGAAGAACCTCTTTTAAACGAAGAATTCATTCCAGTTTTCTAATTGCCGTTGCCTACCTAAGAGCAGCAGCAGAAAACACGGAACTCGTCAAAAGTGAAATTGAAAAAGCCATACAACAAAGCAACCCTGTAGTTGTTGAAAGTGAAAGAGCCGTGTATAAAGACAAGGTAAAATTTATAGATGTCAGCGCTGTTGAATATATCGAGCTTGAAATGATGGTGCGCGATGCCTGGAAGGCGGAAGCTACACTTTCCAGAACAAGACCAATGGCCTATATCCTCGATGCTGACCAAACCTTATTAGTAAAAAAAATGAAAACTTTAGGCATAGAGGTCGAAGAACTCGACGAAGAAAAGATTTTTGAAGTGGAAAGTTACCACATCGACACTTATTATAGAAAGCCTATTCGCTATGAAAAAATGAAATTACAAACGGTTGAAGCCTCATTGAAAAAAGAGGAAAAAACCTTTAGGACCGGAACATTTATGGTCAAAATGAACCAGAGGCGTGCTAATTTGGTGCCCGAACTTTTAGAACCCGAAGCTCCAAATAGTTTCGTTAGCTTTGGTCTTATCAAAACCGCAAAAGGAAAAACTTTACCTATATATAGATTACATAACTAAGTGCATAAATACATAATCGATATGAAACGATTTATAGACATAACCAACATCCAATTTTTGATCATTCTTTGTTTTTTAGGATCAATAACTTTAGGAAACGCGAAGGACGAATACCAGGAGGAAGATCCTGGAAGCGAGACAGAAACGGAGATAAATAAAGCCTTCTACAGTTTAGGAAACGGCTTAAATTTTTCGTTTAATGAGGGCGATTACTCCTTTGGTCTCACCGGATTTATTCAACCTAGCTACTTAAGGGAAACCATGTCCGGTATGGAAGATGTGAATACCTTCCGTTCCAAGCGAACCTTCCTGCAGTTTGAAGGTAATGCCGTTGAAGAAAAAGTGTCCTTTTTTATCCAGTTAGACTTTAGCAGAGCTAATCCTTTAATGGATGTATATATGACATACCAACCTGTAGAACAGGTTAAAATAAGTTTCGGCCAAAAGCAAAACTTTGTCAATAACCGTGAAATGATCTACAGAGAAGACAGACTTCAATTTGTCAACCGCAGTTTGCTGAGCGAAAGCTTATCCCAAACCGGTCGTGAATTTGGAGTGTTTGTAGAATCCAAATTTGAAGTTGGTGATTTCGGTATCATGCCAATGGCGGCTTTAACCTCTGGTGATGGGCGTAACTCTTTTGGTCAGGATTCCAGAGACTCAGATCTTGGCGGCGTAAAAATTGGTGGACGTTTAGACCTTTATCCTTTAGGCTATTTTAAGCCGGGTAATGAACTTACCAGTGTTGACCTGGCCAGAGAAGACAAATTAAAATTTGTAATTGGGGTTGCCGGAAGCCAGAATACCGGTGCCAGTGGTGCTACAGGTGAAAGCCACGGTGATTTCTTTCTGTTTAATCAAAATGGTGAAGATAGTTTACCGGATTACAGACAACTCTACACCGATATTTTGATGAAATACAGAGGCTTTAGTCTTTTGGCAGAATATGCCAACACATCTGCTACAGGAATTGATTTGGTTTTCCTGGATGAATCTGCCACTCAGATTTTGGCCCCTCAGCAAATCAGTCAATTTTTAGGTCTTGGGGATAGTTATAATATTCAATTTGGTTATGTGACAAAGAATGGATTTAGTTTTGATTTTAGATATGCTAACACTACACCTGAATTTGATAGTTTTAACGGCTCCGTGTTATCTGATATGAACCAAACCAGTTTTGGATTTTCCAAATACTTTTACGATAATGCTTTGAAATTGCAGACTTCCTATTCCAGGTTTGATCCTGCGGTTGGAGAACCTCTGGACCAGTTTGAACTTATTTTGCATATCTCGTTGTAAATTAACTCTGTGTCCTCAGCGCCCCTGTCTGCCGACAGGCAGGTCTGTGGTGAAATAATAAAACACTAATTATTTAAAATATTATAAACAAAATAATGCGTACTCTAAAGTCAATAGTAGTTTTAATATTCCTTCTACATACAACCTTTACAGAAGCACAAAACCTGACTGCAAATTCAACTGGATCTTTTGTGTTTACACCTTCCGGTCCTTTAGGCAATCAGCCAGTGGAAGTGTTTTACCATATTCCAGATGGTGATATCACTTCAATGCCTATTGTATTCTCATTTCACGGCGCTGCCAGAAACGGCGATGACTACCGAAACTACTGGATAAACATGGCTAACGACAACAATTTTATGGTGTTTGCACCTGAATTTACCAGCCAAAATTACCCTGGCTTAGGCGATAATTATCTGATGGGCAATATTTTTGACGACGGTGATAACCCCAGTCCGTCTACCTTTAACAATCCAAATGAATGGACATTTTCGGTTATTGATCCTATTTTTAATCAAATTAAAGCAGATATAAATGGAACGCAGCAGGCCTACAACGCCTGGGGACATTCTGGAGGCGCACAATTTTTACATCGCTTTTTGCTGTACATGCCTAATAGCCAACTAGATGTTGCAGTGTGTTCAAATGCCGGATGGTATACTGTACCTGAAAATTCAGTGTCATTTCCATATGGGATTGAAAATGGGCAGTTGCCTAACAGCGATTTAGTTTCTGCCTTTTCAAAAAAACTCATTGTTCATTTAGGCCAAAATGATACAGACCCTAATTCACCTGGATTAAGACACAACGGGGTCGTAGACAATCAGCAAGGATCACATCGATTGGAGCGGGGACAGTATTTTTTTAACACCAGTCAGACAGAATCACAGAATCTAAATGCAACTTTTAACTGGGAAAAACATGAAGTGCCCAATGTCGGTCATGATGCTCAGCTTATGGCTAATGACGCTCTGCCCTATGTCATGATGAGTACATTATCTTCAGACGAGTTTCAGTCTGAAAAAAGCTTAAATATTTACCCCAACCCAGCTTCAAGCATGATTTTAATCGAGAATTTACCTCAACACATCAATAGGATTAATATTTACGATATTACTGGAAAATTGGTATTAACTTTGGATCAGAATGTTTCTGAAGGTCTGGATATTTCCGGTCTTATAAACGGCATGTATATTTTAAAAGTAGGAAAAGAATATATGAGGTTTATCAAAAACTAAAACAAAACACCTTGCAAAAGTTAAAACTTCTCTTTATAAAATTACTGGGGCCTTTGGCTTTTATCCTGTTTCAATGGGTTGAACCACCACAGGGGCTTAGCCAGGAAGGTTTTATGCTTTTGGGCGTCACCCTTTGGATGGCGATTTGGTGGATTTTTGAAGTCGTTCCTATTGCCGTTACTGCACTTTTACCCATTATTTTATTTCCACTTTTTGGCGTATTGAGTTTGGGAGACACTACCGCCCAATACGGACATAAATTTGTGTTTTTGTACCTTGGTGGATTTATTCTGGCGGTGGCCATAGAACGCTGGAACCTCCACAAGCGTATTGCCTTACTTATCATCAAAGCGCTTGGTTCAAAAGCAACTTTACTCATTCTGGGCTTTATGATTGCCACGGCATTTTTATCGATGTGGATATCCAATACTGCTACCACAGTAATGATGTTGCCCATCGCTATTGCTATTACGAATCAAATAAACAGTCAAAACGACACCGACGTTAAACGCGTAAGTTCCTTTTCTAAAGCCTTGATGTTGTCTATTGCCTATAGTGCGTCCATTGGGGGTATCGCCACTCTTATTGGTACACCGCCAAATTTAGTGCTGGCTGGCGTCCTAGAAAATCTCTACGGTATCAAGTTAGGATTTTTTGAATGGATGACCTTTGCCTTACCAATTTCAATTTTTCTGTTGTTTATCTGTTGGAAGTATATGACCACATTTGCATTTAATCTAAAAGGTCTAAAATTTTCAGGCGGTAAAGAGCAAGTTAATGCCATGATTAAGAAATTAGGAAAATTATCCTATGAAGAACAAATGGTGGGCCTGGTATTTTTATGCGCAGCCCTTGGTTGGATATTTAGAGGGTTAATCCAAAAAGTAATACCGGCTATTGATGATACCATCATTGCCAATGCTGCAGCGATTTTGTTGTTTTTAATTCCTTCAAAACAAGCCAAAGGTAAAAAGCTGCTTACCTGGGAAGAGGCCGTGAAAATTCCATGGGGAATCATTATTTTATTTGGCGGTGGTATGGCTTTGGCCAAAGGCTTTACCGAAACTGGTCTCGCTAATTGGATTGCTTCAAAAATTACTGTTTTTGAAGGTGTTTCCATTATTCTGTTTGTATTGATTGTCGCGGCTATGGTCAATTTTTTAACTGAAGTCACCTCCAATTTGGCGACTACTGCGATGCTGTTACCAATATTATCGCCGGTTGCCCTTAGTTTTGATATGCATCCTTTTCTCATCATGATTGCAGTCACACTTTCAGCCTCCTGCGCTTTTATGCTCCCTGTAGCTACACCACCCAATGCCATTGTTTTTGGGTCGGGCTATTTAAAGGTCTCCGACATGGCGAAAAAAGGTTTTTTGATGAATGTGATTTCTATCCTTATCATTACCCTTTTGGTGTATTTCTTTATGCCGATAATTTTTGGCCTGGAAACAATGGATTTCCCGAAAAGGCTTAAATGATTAGAATTAATTATTGTAAAAAAATTTAAACACAAAAAGTTTCTTATACCTCACTTAGTATATCATGTAGAAAAAACGAAAACTATCACGTAGATAAAGGCTTCCGCAGAAATAGGACACTTATAAATTCGAATTAATTAATTTTAAATTCAAACTATCACAATGAAAAATAGCAAATTTAGCGATAGTTAGATACTCAAGGAAAGTAAGCAAGGAAGATCTGTAAATGATTTATCCTGAGAACTATGAATAGACAAGAGTACTTTTTATTACTAGCCAAAAAATACGGCGATATAAGCTAAGGACTAGAAGAATAGAACTGTAAACTCAGGCAGATATATGCTGATATGAGTTTAGATAATAAAATGCTTAAAGACATTTTATCGAACAAGTTATAAGACCTTCCGACAAATAGAATCAGGTTAAGTATCTAATCAATTATTAAAGCTTGTAAAGCATTAGATTTATGTACTATTATCAAAGATATCGAGGTTATTGATAAACTCACAGAACTAGCAGAGCGATATCCTATCAGAAGTTTTGATGAATATTAGTTTAAGATCCGTGGAGAAGGTCTAAAATATAACAGAAAACGTGCTTTTCGTGTAGAAACTATCAACATAAAATGCATACAAAAGCTTTGATGACATCTGTGCATCTTATGAGTGCTGATTCAAGGTTTTATGAATGATACACTTACCGATGGTAGGAAGCTAGAGTATTGAATGTTATAGATGATTGAAATAGGGAAACCCTTGCGGTTTAGGTACAGCCCAGAGCATAGTAAACACTAGAAAATAAGTAATGTCGAACCAGTAAATTAAACTTATTATTTAAGTTAACTCACTCTTTTTTAATAGAATACAAGACTAAAAAAAAGACTCAAGCACAAAAAGTACTTAAGTCTCTCTTAGTAGAGCGTACAGAAAAAATATCGAACCAAATAATACAAGAAATCAATAACTTTAATCAATTAAAAGAACTTTAAACAAAAGTCATCTTTGACTTTTCGATACAGGAAGTAAAACTACAGTATTAATAATACTAAATCCTTAAGTGATACAAATTCGGTACAAAAATTATTTAAATAATTAAAAGTAAATCAAAACATTACATTGGCTATAATGCCAAACGCAATTAGTGTCTTGTTAAAATCATAAAGATTATATTAGTTCTTTTGCCTTTAATGATCTTTTTAACTGATTATGATTTTCCCAGAATCTATCTTTAATTTTTTGAATAACTTTATCATATTCTGGATGACTTCTCAAGGATTTCATAAGTGGATCTTCTTCAAGAAACAATAAAATCCAATATTGGAAACCATCTTGTGAACTAAATTTATCATAAGCTTCTATAGCTTTATCTGGCATATTTTCATAAAGATAAAGCATAGCTATACTTGCCTCTCTGTAAATTGACTCATCTTCTTCCAAATAGTCTTTATATTTATTAATATATTTTTCCGCTTTACTAGAAAAACCCATTCTCTTATAGGTGTAAGCAATTTTTAGGTTCTCTGCTGGATACATGTCAATTTTATTAGTAGAAAGTATATTAATATATTTCTCGTAATAACTCAATGCATTTTTGTAATCCTCCTGAAAATAATACGTTTTGGCTAATTCTTGAGTGATATCAGCGCGCGTAGTATCGTTTCGCCACTCTATGAGCATTTTTTTTCTTAAGGATTTTAAATCTTTGTTATTGGCATAATCTATAAAATTCTTTAAGTAAGTAGTGTATTGATTTCTAGGATTATATTTCAAAGATTCTTCAATGTATTTTGAGGCTTCTTTAGCAAACCCATTTTGAACTAAGGCATTACTCAAGTTAAGATAGATAAAGCTTTTAGATACACTATCGTTAGCTTCAATATTTAATTTAATTCCTTTTAATGCATAAGTGAGATACTTATTTGTATCTGGAACAACTCTCGCATATATGTCAGATAAAATTAGTACTACAGAAGAAGCATTTGGGTTATAATCTAGTGCTTTTTCCAAGTAAGGTATCGCTAACCTAAATTCGTTTGTGTTTATATAATATAGCGCTTTTGCAATCAGGGACAATTCTGAAGTAGAATCATGCAACAAGGAATTGTCTGCGTATTCATTTAATTTGTCTAAATATCTCTTTTCAATTTTATTTACATCTAAATAATAGTAACAAATTGCAACCTGGGCATAAGCAAGTGCAAATTCAAGGTCATTTTCTATTGCTTTATCGTAAAAATTAATAGCAGCTTCCAAACCTTCTTTAGTCTTATTTTGTGATGCCTCAATTCCTTTTAAATAATATTCATAAGCCAATAGGTTTTCTGTTGGTTTTTTGTTTATTTGTTTCAGTTCCGCTGGTGTTACTGTCGCTTTTATAGCCTCGGCAATTTTTTTGGCAACCGTATTTTGAACCGAAAAAATATCTTCTGTTTTATTATTATATTGTTCTGCCCATATCGGAGTGTCGTTCACGACATCAATTAACTGGATATTCATTAAAACCTGATCACCAGCGCGCTGCCCACTACCTTCGATTATATAATTGACGTTGAGTTCTTCCGCTATTTCTGTTATAGTCTTATTTGTGTTTCTATATTTTTCTACAGAGGTCCTACTGATTACCTGAATATCTTCTATCTTTTGTAAATTGTTTAGGGTCGACTCCATAAGGCCATTCACAAAATACAAGTTATTAGAATCGCTACTCATATTCTTAAACGGCAAAACAGCTATAGATTTCTTAGGGTAAATATCTTCTTTTTTAGAGTTGTTAGTTTCTATTGGATAAAACAAAAATGCTACTATAACTAAAACCAGGGCAACTCCTAATAATATTGGAACACGATACTGTTGAAAAAAACCATTTTTAATAACTTCAGTAGGTTCCTCGTTTTTTTTATCTTCTTGTTCTAATCCCGATTGTTCACCTATTTTTTTTCTGGCTTCGCCTGGCGAATACCCGTAATAGTCTCTAAAACATTTAATAAAATATGAATTATTACTAAAACCAACCTGATAAGAAATTTCTGAAACAGTAAGTTCTGTTTCTTCTAATAAGGTCATTCCTTTTTGAAGTCTAACTTCACGAATAAACTGACTCGCACTACCTTGTGTTTGTTTTTTAATCTTTCGCAACAGGTTTGATCGGCTCATATTCATGAGGTCCGCCAATTCTGAAACCCCAAATTGCTCATTAGAGATATTCTCTAAAATCAACGACTCAGCTTGCTCAATAAATTTTCCTTGATATGAGGTGTTAGACATGTTGTTTAGTACTGTTTCAAATGTAGAACTTTTTATTTAGAAACATTACAGCTTTAAACTTCAAATCCTTTGTCAAAAAACAGATGCTTGCGTCATAATTTATACTTCTGCATCATAATTTTCAACTGCTCATCAAACTTGACACGATAGGCTTCATGCGGATTATAAGTCAATATGGTTAGTGTCGCATCTTTGTAGAAACAAAAATCAAGTTATTAATCATTACAAATTTAAATTATGAGAACACTAAAAATTACTTCAATCAGAACAACCATTCAGCTATTATTTTTTATGCTTTTATTAACAAGTTCATGCGCACAATCTAACAAAAAAACTAGCTCAGATGCTATTGCTAAAACAACAAAGACTGTAGATAAACCCAGTATAGATATTCATGGCGCTGTACTCACTGGAAATTTGGATGCAGTTAAGCAGCATGTTAAGGCTGGGACTGACATTAACCAAAAAGAGGCCATGTCTGGTTCTACACCATTAATGTCTGCAGCCACTTTTAATAAACCTGAAATCGCCAAAGTCCTTATCAATGCCAATGCAGATTTGTCTATAACAAATAACGATGGCGGAACAGCTTTGCACACGGCAGCATTCTTTGGCCGTATCGAAATTGTACAATTGCTCATAGATGCAAAAGCTGATAAAACAGTTCATAATAATTATGGAGCTACAGCGAGAGAAATAGTTATGGTAGATTTCGCTCAAATGAAACCTATCTATGAAATGCTCATTCAGCAATTACAACCAATGGGGTTTCAGCTTGACTTGAATGAATTACAAAAAGCACGTCCTGTTGTTGCAATGATGCTACAATAAACATAAAATAAGATGACAACAGAAAGACGATACGATATTGATTGGCTTAGAGTCATTGCTATAGGTTTATTAATGATTTACCATATAGCGATTATATTTCAACCTTGGGCCATGTTTATTGGTTTTATAAGAAGTGAAGATGCTTTAGAAGGACTCTGGAAACCTATGACAATGCTTAATGTTTGGAGAATACCGCTACTATTTTTTGTTTCCGGAATGGGCTTATATTTTGCAATGAAAAAAAGAAATTGGAAGCAGTTATTCATAGAGCGAGGACAACGAATTCTTTTACCTTTTGTGTTCGGGATTTTGGCTATCACGCCATTACATTTTTTAGTTTTTCAGAAGTATTATAATATGCCCTTAAGCTATTTTCCGCATATGGGACATCTATGGTTTTTAGGAAATATTTTTGTCTATGTCGTAGTGTTGTCCCCTGTTTTTTACTATTTGAAGCATAATGAAAACGGGAAATTTAGGGAAACACTTTCAAAAGCCATGACCTATGCCATAGGACCATTATCTATATCGGTATTTTTTATGTTGGAAGTGGGTTTAGTAAAACCACAATTATTTGAACTGTACGCTAAAACTTGGCATGGATTTTTTATAGGGTTTCTTGCTTTCTTTTTTGGTTTTCTTTTTGTCTATAGCGGTAAAACATTCTGGCAAACCGTCTCAGAATGGAAATGGTTATATGTCGGAATAGCAACAATTCTCTTCTTAATTCGCTTTACTGGATTTGAATCTATATCAAATATGTATATCACCACCATAGAATCTAATGCTTGGATATTGGGTTTATTTGGAATAGGATATACTTACCTTAATCAACCAAGTGCCTTACTCAGTTATTTGAGTGCAGCTGTTTACCCGGTTTATATTATTCATATGTTTGTATTATATGCAGGTGCATTATTTATTCTGCCATTAGACCTTCACCCTATGTTAGAGTTTATAGGAATCACCCTATTTACCTTTATAGTCTGTTTTCTTATCTATGAATTCATACTAAAAAGAGTTACAATCTTAAGACCTTTATTTGGTCTTAAATGGAAATTTAAAATTGGTAGAAAGCAAGATATAAAAGCACAGCGTGTAAAATCTAAAACTATCTAATTCGACCTACTAAATAATTCAACCATGATAAAACTATTTAGAAAAAATAGACGAAAAATGTTGACTAAAAACTCGCCTGCTGGATGGGCAGGTAAGTTTGCCAACTATTTTGCCTATGCGGCTGGAGAAATTATTTTGGTTATTATCGGAATCCTTATTGCGTTGGCCATTAACGAACATTCAAATAGGGAGAAGCAATTAGAATTGCGGAATTCATACCTCATTCAATTACATGATGAAGCAGATCGTAACCTCAAAAAGCTCACAATTGTGGATGAGGAGTCAGCTATGATGCTAAAAGAGTTAGATACAGTATTCAAAATTTTGTTGTATAAAGATTACGATAACCCCAGATTATCGACAAAATCATTTTATTTAATTATGTCTAAAAAGTTTTATCCAGTTATGATAACCTATGAAAATTTAAAATTTTCTGGTGATCTAAAATTGTTTGATGACTTAAACTTACGCAACGCTATCTCTGAAACCTACGAAACGTTCAACCCTATAGAAAAACTGGAAGCTTCAGAACAAAACGCAATTGAAGCGTATTATGAAAATTTTTTGATGCCAAAGGTTAAATTCAGTGATATGGGCATTTCTTCACATACTTACGAAAAAGACATTTATTTTGAGAATATGGTTTTAACTAGAATGACCACGATTTCTCAAAATCGTGAGGCTTACAGAAATGCCATTGAATCATTAAAAAAACTGGATATTACG
>CBFHVV010000047.1:0-21210 GCA_965658965.1 Croceimicrobium sp. | reverse complement strand
TCATTTACTCTATGTTGCTTAAAATGAGATTGAACAAAATACCAAATCGGCGCTTATTATCTTAAATTGCAGCTATGAAAAGATTCTTACTATTATTTAGCACACTTTTTTCGCTAATTGCGCATGCACAGGTAAACCCCTCTTTATCAGATCCTTATTTAAAACAGATTTTACTTGGTAATTATCAATCATCTAATTATCAGGCTACTCAGTCAATTAGTGCCACCGACCAATTGAGTTGTGAGTTTTTAAATTTGATAAATCCAGATAGCTTACAATATACCATTGAAGTGCTCAGCTCTTTTCATACCCGCCACACTTTTTCCGATACGGTTTCTGCCAATTATGGCATTGGCGCTTCACGCAGATGGATTAAAAATAGGCTGGAGTCTTATAGTGCTCGCAACGAGCAAAGATTGCAAACAGGATATTTGAACTTTGATATAACCAACAATACCTGTGGAGCACTTTACCAGACGAAAAACGTAATGGGAGTTTTACCAGGAAACGATACGGCATTTAAGGATATTATATTGTTAACAGCCCATATGGACTCACGTTGTGAGCAGAGATGTGATACCAATTGTTTAGCAGCTGGAGCAGATGATAATGGCAGTGGAACAGCTTTAGTGATGGAGCTGGCCCGAGTAATGAGCGCTTACACTTTTAAGAGAACTATAGTTTTTATGCTTACCACGGGAGAGGAGCAAGGCTTAATTGGCGCTAGGGCCTTTTCGGATTACTGCTTGGCTGAAGGTATCGAAATTAAAGCTGTGTTGAATAACGATATTGTCGGCGGAACTATCTGTGGAGAAACGGCATCACCGCCAGGTTGCACTAGTGAAGGTGATATTGACTCTACTACTTTACGTATTTATTCGAATCCATTATCAGAACGAAATCCTCATCAAGGCTACGCTCGGGCCGTGAAGTTGAATTATGAAGAAAAGATTCAACCGAATATGAAGGTAAACATGGAGATTGATCTTATAAATCAGGAAGATAGATCAGGTAGAGGTGGGGATCATATTGCCTTTCGCGAGAATGATTATTTGAACTTAAGGTTTACTTCGGCCCACGAGCATGGCAATGGTAATCCTACAGGAACTCCTAATTACAGGGATCATCAGCATACCTCGCAAGATATTTTAGGAGAGGATTTTAATAGTGATGGTATCATTGATAGCTTTTATGTAGATATGAATTACTTGGCTCGAAATGCAATGATTAACGCATCTGCAGCAGCGATATTAGCAGAAGGACCAGCGGTACCCAATTTTATCTTACATAAGGAAGCCACAGGTTTAAGGGTAGAAGTAACAGATCCAGTGTTAGCAGCAGAATACCGTGTGGGCGTAAAAGGCTATAGCGGAAGCACTTATGATTCTATTTACCGTTTCAGTGGGAATTCTTTTATAGTTCCTAGCCAAGTAGCTGGTCAATTATATTTGATAGGTCTGGCGGCCTTAGACTCCAACGGCTTAATGGGGCCTTTTAGCCAAGATGAGCGGGGTAGCTCTCAGGCAAATACGCCAGCTGGAAGTGTCGATAATTTACCCTATGCTTTTGATTGTAATTTAGTTTCCTTGCATGAGGTAGCACCTATTACCCCATTGGGTATTCAGGTCTCCGACCCTCGTCCCAATCCTTTTGGTAATAGCGCAAGCCTAAGCGTGTGGGTTAAAAATAAGCAATGGCTCGGGAGGGCCGAGTTAAAGGTGTATGATGCGCAGGGACAGGTGATTAGTTCCCAAGAGCTAAATTTAAAAGAGGGTTTAAATAATTTAAGATACGAACATTCTGGTGCACAAGGTTTATTCTATTATGCTATTGAAAAAGCAGCTAAGAGAACTCCTTCTAAACGAATGTTAATCGGACTTTAGGCTTTATATTTTTCTATTGCTGTCCGCACGTTGCCATGCTTTTCTATCAGTTCCCGCGCAGTAAGAGCTTCAATGGATAACTCTTGCATCAGCATTCGCACCGCGCGATCTACCAGTTTATGGTTATTCATTTGCATATCCACCATTTTATTGCCTTTAACGCGACCGAGCTTTACCATCACGGCAGTAGAAATCATATTGAGAACCAGTTTTTGAGCGGTACCAGCTTTCATGCGGGTTGATCCGGTAATAAATTCAGGACCAACGACTACTTCAATTGGGAAATCAGCTTCTTGAGCAAGAGGGGAATTTTGATTACAAACAATGCATACGGTCGATATATTTTTTTGCCTAGCTTTTTGTAGGCCGCCAATTACATAAGGAGTGGTGCCACTTGCTGCAATTCCTAAAATTACATCCTTTTTAGTGGGTTTGTATATTTCTAAATCGCGCCAAGCCCCTTCAGAATCATCTTCGGCAAATTCCACTGCGGTTCTAATAGCGCCGTCTCCTCCTGCAATTAAACCTACTACCCAACTGGGGTCTGCACCAAATGTTGGCGGTAGTTCGCTCGCATCAACGATACCTAATCGTCCACTAGTACCTGCACCTAAGTAAAAAAGTCTACCTCCCTTTTTCATTTTATCGGCTATCTGATCTACTGCAGCTTCAATACTATCAAGCGCTTTGGCAATGGCTTGAGGGACTAAATGGTCTTCTTCATTTATACCTTCAAGTATTTGACGCGTTTGCATTTCATCGATATTTTTATGTCGGCTGTCGGATTCTGTAGTTCGGGTGCTCAAAATGATGGATTTTTAAGAATGGATAAATCTTCTTAGAACTGGCAATTTACAAAGGATTTTAGCATTTATAGCCCCGTTCAGATTCAGGAAATTCATTATAGGAGGATAAATTCTATCCGATTATCGAAATCTTTTGTTACCATTATTTGGAATTTCCGCACTTCAGGGCTGATATTTCCCACGCTATTGAAATTGCTCATAAAGAGTCCGTAGACCCAGCCGAAGGGCAGTATAAGCATGCTAAGCCCACGCATAGAATGACCTCCGATGAGTTTTTTGAACAAGCAGATAAGGGACTGAAGGGGTATATTATTTTTATAGATGGCTTAGACCATGCTGATCGGGTATAGCTGGGTATAAAGAATGCCCTAAATCATCTCTGTGAAAGTGGTTCTGTGGTTTGTCAAGATTTATGAGCTGCAACTTGTCAAATGCCAGGAATTCTCTGCTAAACCAGCACAAGAAATACTGATTGCCTTAAGGAATGGGGTCAGCTTGGTCGGATTACAAAAACTTATTTTTGATTTTAAATTTTAATCGTACTTTATACCCGATAAGTAAAGCTCTAATTCTATAAAGTTTTATCGACAAATGGTGCGATCTAGGTATAAAGGTGTTTAAATTATTAACGAAAGTAATGAATCATAAGCTGGTATTTAATATGAGGGATAGTATCTCCAAATTGCTTACAATAATTCTCTGCTTTATTAGTATTAGCGCTTTATCGCAAAATCGCTTCTCACGTAAAGTGGGGAAGGGTTTTGCAGAAAGCATTAACAAGGTTACTCCTTTAGCTGATGATGAATTGCGACTGTATTTAAACTATAGTTATAATGGTCCAGGACCAAACACAAGCAACTATTACTATGCCCTTTATTATCCTAGTATTGATAGTATTACTCAGGAAAAAAGATTACTTACTTATGGGGTGTTTTACGCCAATAACAGAGAATTTTTTGAAATCTCACGGTATAAAATTCTGACTACTTTTCAAGAGTGTTGCTCTGAAGGCGGTCGAGTTGGGATGGCAATAGATTTCCTTGATTTAAAAGATACGACCGATATTCCAACTTACTGGCTACCTTTCATGAGTGGCACCTTTAATCCTACCGTAATTGGTGATTCAATTTTTATTTTACGTAGCCTGGATAGTAGTTACGTATTGACTAGCAGAGGATACACCAATAATCGAAAGTGGATTCTAAGTCATTACAATCCCCTAAATCAACAGCTAAGTAGTCTCGATACTTTTCAATTTCCAATTGATATAAAAGCACCAGGAACATCATTTTATAATGTCGAAAAGAGGCAGTTCGAATTTCTTTACGATTCTTTACAGATTTTTTTCACTCGCGGACGAAAAAACTTAGATAGTATTAAGACCAATTTTGGCGGTTTCTTTAACCCCAGTGATACAGTAGCTGCTAATCAATATTCAAAGAATCTAAGTCGTCATCTTCAGCTTATTAGCGATAGTTGCTGGTATTACGCAGATACTCTTGGCGCAGAAGAGGTTCGTTTTTGTAAAGATCGCTTTGGAGATACGAACACTACTTTTTACCCTAAACCTTGGCCTCATAATGTTTGCAAAGCCTGTGAGATAAGGGGGCAAAGGTTGCAAGGCGATTCAGTTAAAGCCTATTTAATGTTTAATCCTAAAGATTCTGGATATCATCTCTATAGGGAGAAAGATGGCGTTTTAATACAAGCTATAAAAGTACTTAATTGGCCCAAGACATTTAGACCCTATAGTATCTATTCTAATGATGATGGCAGTTTCTATCTTGCAGGTGATATCAATTACAATTATGATGTTTGGAATGCAACAGGAGAACCCATGCTGCTAAAAGTTGATAGGCAAGGGCGATCTTCGGAGCAGCTTACTCACAATTCCTTCAACCTTAATTACGACCGCAGAACTAATTCATTAATGGTATTTCTTATAGAGGATGGTGCTGCTTACAATTACCGACTAGTTGACACTTCTGGGAGAATTATGAAATCAGGAAGCTTTATAGCAGGCCAGCCGATTCAATTAGGTAATTGGTCAAAGGCTGTTTACTATATACAGCTTTGGAATATCGAAAAATCATTTATCGGACAAGACTCTTTTATTATTACTAATTAAAAGCTTAGGCCTTTCGCTCTAGTAATGCCCTAAAAAACTATTACTCTAGTCATTTGGATTAATTCTATCGGCTTGTATTAATTTATATTCCAGATATTTTTCTAAGAAGCAAGCCACTTGATCTTCATTTTCAGAACGAAGAATACTAGGGCTAGTATAAACCATTTTACCAGCATTTAAAACATTTTAGCATAGTCAGAAATTATCTCGTTTTGAACCTTAGGTAGATGATTGGGGCTTATGGTATTTAAATTACACTTTATCGATAGCTTTCTACCAATCAACGAATTAACCCTATTTCAATAAATCAAAGCCTTATTTTACAAAACTGATTAAAACATTTCGCAGATGCGCATATTTCTATGGATTTCAATTTTCATTTTTTCAGGAAGGGCAGTTTCTAGCCAAGGCTTTGAGAGAATTTTACCAGACTCTTTGGATGGAACTATCAAAGAATTACGACTGGTAAGCGATAATATTATCGAATTAGACTTTAACTTTTCTTATTCTGGACCTGGTCTAGACGGTGGTTATGAAATGAAAGCGTGGTATTACATTGATTCGGATAGTTTGGGGTCTATTAGTAGGTATTCCAATACATTTTTTGCGGGTAGTTTTGACCAACTTTTAATTAGGGATAGTCTATGGCTCACCTTTGGCCATGATAACACATCTTGTGGAGGAAGAGAGTTTTTAAATTTAGAAGCACTAAACCTTGGCGATTGGAATATAAAGGTTTCGGATGGTTATGTGTTTCCACATATAACTGGGGCTTATAATGTTCTATACTTGAAAGATACGGTTTATGGGTACTACGGACAGGAAAGTTGTTTACCGAATTCTCCTGCCAAGAACTTGAATGACACTCTAATTTATTATTGGTTAGACCTAAATACTGGGCAAATAAATCCCTTAGATACTGTGTCCTTGCCCTTCTCTATGTTAACTCCCGGTAGTTTGATTCACGATAGTTCTAGCAATCAGAATATTCTGTTCTATGATAGCTTACGAATTTATTTAAGTCCTGGTAAAAAGGCACCAGACTCAATAATCATAGATACTTCTATATGGCCAGTAGAGTACAGGTATTCCTATCAAGGAAATTTTAATCGACATTATAACAGATTCACCTATAAATATGGTCAGCAAAAGTTTTTCAAACGAATTTTTGATACGCTAAATGCCTACGAAGTGGTTTTAAGAGAAGACTGGCTAGGGCAAAGGCATTTTTCAAAACTACCTAAACTTGCAGACTATCCAGTTAGGGATGACATGCAAGGCTTTATAGTAGATCGCGACTCAGATTCGGTAATAACTTATGGCATAATTCCCAAAAAATCGACGAGTCAAGTTATAGGACTCTTTCGCCTAGTAAATGGTGTAGTAAAATACAGGAGTCGATATGTCGCTCCACCGGATAAAATTTTTAGTTTTTCAGCCGTCACTAGCGATCACGAGGGTAACTTTATCATAGGAGGCTCATTAATGAAGAAAGGTAACCGAAGCTATTGGTTTCCAGATCCGGAAGAGTTGGGCTATTATAATATGGTTCTAATTAAGGTCGATAAAAACGGTCAAAGCCGAGAAATAAAGGACCGCCAAAATTTTAGCCTTCAGCAGATTTCTTCCAATACTGCTCGCCCATTACTCTCCTTTAAAACGGCTGACCCCACAATTCACTATTCGTATCGCATTGCAGACTTAAGTGGTCGTAGCTATGCAGAAGGGAAGGCTTATGCTGGAGACCTTATTTCAATTGAAAGATTGAGTTTTGGGATATACTATTTTCAACTTTGGGAGGAAAACGGCCCTATATTGGGGCAGCAACCTTTTATTAAGGGCAATTAAATTTAGGCCTTCTTTTCTAAAAGTGCCATAAAAAAGCCGTCGCTCCAGGCACTAGGGTTTACGCGGTCGGCTTTGATTAATTCAAATTCGGGGTGACTCTCTAGAAAGCGATCTACTTGGTCCTCATTTTCAGAACGCAGAATACTACAGGTAGCATAAACCATTTTGCCGCCAACTTTCAGCATTTTAGAATAATCGGAGATTATCTCTGCTTGCACCTTCCGCACACGGTCTAGGCTTTCAGGCTTTAGTTTCCACTTACTATCAGGATTACGTTTAATTACCCCCGTGCCAGAACAGGGTACATCTAACAATAAACGATCGGCAGAATTGTGGAGGCGTTTAATACTCTTGGCATTTTCAATAGGGCGAGTTTCGATATTATGTGCCCCATTGCGACGTGCACGCTTTTGTAATTCCTTCAGCTTCCAAGCTTCGACATCCATGGCAATAAGCTGACCCTTATTCTCCATTAAAGCAGATAGGTGCAAGGATTTTCCGCCAGCACCAGCACAAGCGTCTATAACACGCATGCCAGGCTTTACATTCAGGTAAGGAGCAATCATTTGCGAACCACCATCCTGCACTTCATAAAGTCCGTCTCTAAAACTCTGCAGTTTAAAAGTATTGATACGTTTTTCTAATACGAGGCCGCTCTCATTTTGCTTTATGGGATGCGCCATGCAGCGCTCTTCTTCCAAGCGAACTTTTAAACTTGCACGGTCTGTTTTTAAGGTATTAACGCGCAGAAATACCTTGGCCTGTATATTGAGCGCCTTGGCAATTTTATTCCAGGCTTCCCCTAATTCTGCTCTAGCTAGTTGGTCAAGCCAATCAGGATAAGACTCTTCTATGGCTATATTACCTTTCAATTCCTCTCTACGCTCTTTTACGTCAAGGCCATTCACAATTTCGAACTCAGGCCAAGCTGGCAACTCATTTTCTTGGAGTTGCCACCAGATGCCAAATAAGCGATAAAGATCTTTGGATTTAGTGCTGGGAGCTTTGCCATATATTTCCCACAATAAACGCCACCAACGTACAATTTCATAAGTGCTTTCGGCAATAAAGCCACGGTCGCGCACTCCCCATTTGGGATTTTGCTTCAGGATGCGTTCAATTACTTTATCGGCATAATATCCTTTGCCAAAAGAACTCTCTAGCGCTTCTACAACAGCAGCAACTAGATTTTTATGTAAACGGGTGTGAGTACTCAATATTAGTATAGAGCCGGAAATTGCTCAGGATTAAATTCGTGCATCATTGCATAAGCCTTTTCAAAGATATCTTCAGCGCTTGGTTTACTGAAATAATCACCATCGCTGCCATAGGCAGGACGATGAGACTTAGCGCTCAAAGTTTGCGCAGGACTGTCTAAATACTGATAACCATTTTGACTCTCAATTACCTGTTGCATAATAAAAGCACTGGCTCCACCTGGTACATCTTCATCTACCACTAAAAGCCTGTTGGTGTTTTTTACACTTTCCACTATGCTGTGATTAATGTCAAAGGGAAGTAAAGATTGTGGGTCAATTACCTCTAGTTCAATACCAAACTTAGATAGTTCTTCAGCGGCCTCCATAACAACTCTTAAAGTTGATCCATAAGAAACTACGGTTATCGCAGAACCACTGCGTATGGTCTCTGGAATACCAAGAGGAGTGCGGATTTCCGATAAATTATCGGGCATCTTTTCTTTAAGACGGTAGCCATTTAAGCATTCTACAATTAAAGCAGGGTCATCGCCATCCAAAACTGTATTGTAAAAACCTGCGGCTTGGGTCATATTGCGCGGTACTAGTACGTGAATACCTCTTACAGCATTAATAATCATTCCCATAGGAGAGCCACTATGCCAAATACCTTCTAAACGGTGTCCACGGGTACGCACAACAACAGGTGCTTTTTGGCGACCCTTAGAACGATAATGTACCGTTGCTAAATCGTCACTCATCACCTGCAAAGCATACAGTAAGTAATCCAGGTATTGGATTTCGGCTATTGGCCTTAATCCGCGCATGGCCATACCAATGCCTTGTCCTAATATGGTAGCTTCTCGAATACCAGTATCGGAAACACGGTTTTCACCATGTTTATCTTGCAGGCCTTCTAGGCCTTGATTTACGTCACCAATTTTACCACTATCCTCACCGAATATTAAAACTTCAGGACGCTCGCCTAAAAGTCTGTCAAAATTTTCCCTTAGAATAATTCGCGCATCAACATCTTTGGAGTCTTCTGAATATTGTGGAGCAATCGCAGCGATTTTTGTTGGTGAGCTGGCACTCTCGCTATACAAATGGCTACCGTAGCGATTATGGTTTAGCGCTAAGTTTTGCTCTAGCCATGCAACCATTTTGTTTTTGAGACCACTATTGTCATTACGAAGCTGGCGGAGAGCTTTACGCAGGGCGGAAACACCATCGCGACGAAGCGGTTCGGAATTAGACTCTAGCTCTTTAATCAAAGCGCTAACTACGCTGCTATCATCCGCTACCTTTTCGGCTTCTGATAATAAGGAAAGAACTTCCTGAATATCCTCTTTTATGGCTGAAATGAAATTTTTCCACGCCGCAGCTTTGGCCTGCCGTGCAGCTTTCTGGCCTTCTTTCTCAACTTGCTCTAGTTCTTCTTCTGTAGCAAGGGCATTGCTAAGAACCCATTCGCGCATCTTTTTAATACAATCAAACTCGCGCTCCCAATTTAGCCTCTGCTCATTTTTATAGCGCTCATGCGATCCAGAAGTACTGTGACCTTGCGGTTGTGTTAATTCCGTAACATGCACCATTACTGGGATGTGTTTTTTACGAGCAATACGGTCTGCTTTTTCGTAAGTATCTATTAAAGCGGAATAATCCCAACCTTTTACATGCAGGATTTCATAACCCTTCTCTTCGTTATTCCTTTGAAAGCCTTTAAGGATTTCAGAAATATTTTCTTTGGTAGTTTGGTGTTTGCTATGAACGGAAATACCATAATCATCGTCCCAAATGGAAATTACCATTGGCACTTGTAAAACACCAGCAGCATTTATGGTTTCAAAAAATGGCCCTTCCGAAGTAGAGGCGTTGCCGATTGTTCCCCAAGCGACTTCATTTCCTTTATTTGAAAAGTTTGTAAAACCTTTAAGGGCCTTATTATTACGGTAATATTTACTGGCTTCGGCTAAACCTAATAGTCGCGGCATTTGGCCAGCAGTAGGTGATATATCAGCAGAACTATTTCCTTGGTCCAATAAATTTTTCCAATTACCCTCTGCATCTAAACTTTGGGTAGCAAAGTGACCGTTCATTTGCCTTCCCGCCGAGGCTGGTTCTAGTTCATGATTGGTGTCAGCATAAAGACTGGCAAAAAACTCTTGCGTAGTTAAAGCACCAATGGCCATCATAAAGGTTTGATCGCGGTAATATCCAGAACGGAAATCACCTTTTCTAAATACCTTCGCCCAGGCCAGTTGTGGCAGTTCTTTACCATCGCCAAAAATTCCAAACTTCGCCTTTCCAGTAAGTACTTCGCGACGACCAATAAGGCTGGCTTCACGGCTTTCTATCGCTAAACGATAATCGGCTAAAACATTTAATTTTATTTCTTCCAGGGCTGCATCTTTGCTGCTATTTGCTACGCTAGTTTCACTCATGAATTGCTGCTTTTTTGAGAGGTGCAAAGGTAAGGAAAAAACAGCGCATTTTTTAGGTGGTGTAAGCTCGTATTGACTTCGTTTAAAATGTTGAAAACGAAATAATTACTCTTTTCTGGCTAAATGTTCTCCTCAATTTTCAAAAATTGTCCAACAGATCGGTCGGATAAGATCCCATTTTGCTCCATAAACTATCTAATTGATCAGTAAGAGGGCGCAAACTCCTTATGGTATCATCGGGACTAAAGCGAATTTCGTGGCTACTACCATCTTTACTAATTCGAAGCCAAATATCACAACCATCGCTTCCTAAATTACCAGAATTGTAGTTTAAAGATTTAAAATAAGGCCAGTTAATTGAATTTTCGATGGAACTGACTTTCGCCGGGCTAATGGATTTGATATTTTGCAAACTAATTGTCTGATTATTAACCCAGTAATTTTGCCTTAAAATTACGTTTGTAGAATTTAGACTTATTGAATCTTGTCGCAGACCCCAGCCACAATGAACTCCCATTGTTATTTTAAGTTCGGCATCTTCCTCTTCTTTAGAACAAGAGGTAACACTTATAACTGAAAGGATTACGGAGCAGAAAATAATAAGGTTTTTCATCGCTTTTGGAATTAAATTTATACAAACATAGCAAATGCCCTAGGCAATTTTTCGTTATTTGCTCCGCTTTAAATACTTATATGTTACGTCTTCCCATTTTCCTCATACTCTGTTTTTTTACACTATCCATACAAGGCCAAACGAAAAAAGCACGCAAAAAACTCTTAGAAGCGCGTAGCCTAGTTTCTGAGTATCAGTTTGAGGATGCCTTGGAAGAAATTGATGATGCCATTGATGATGCGCCAAGCTTCATAGATGCTTGGTTATTTAAAGCTGATATCTTAAACCAAATGAGCAGAAGAGAAGAAGCCTTGGCTTGTTACGAAAAAGCACAGACCATGGATCCGCCTTATTTCTTAGACCTTTTTCATGGTAGACAGCTTTATAATATGCAGCGTTACGAAGAGTGTATTCCTTTTCTGGAGTCTTACAAAGCGGCACCACGCGCTAGTTCTAAATATATTAAAGAAGCAAATGAGACGATAGAAAGTGCAAAATTTGCCATCGAGTCCTTGAAATCCACTGTCCCATACAATCCTATCAACCTTGGCCCCTTGGTAAATACTGAGCAAATGGAATATTTTCCTTCTATTTCCGCCGATGGTAAAACTTTGGTATTTACCCATCGAAAACTAGAAGGGGAGAAGCTAGATGAGGATTTCTGGTATACCAGTAGGGATAGTGTAAATGCCAATTGGTCGCAAGCCCGAATCATTCCTGGTAGACTGAATAGCCCAGGCAATGAAGGAGCGCAAAGCATTAGTTCGGATGGTAAAATTATCTTTTTTGCCGCTTGCGAAAGACCAGATGGTGCGGGATCATGTGATATCTACGCTTCATTTTTGCAGAAAAACGGCATGTGGACTAAAGCTGTTAATCTGGGTCCGGCCATCAATTCTTCCATGTGGGAAAGTCAGCCGTCCATATCATCCGACTCTAAGACCCTTTATTTTGTGCGTGGTCGCAGCGGATCAGACCCCGATATGAATATCTTTTATAGTGAATATTTAAAAGGGCGTTGGACTAAGGCCCAGCCAGTACCTGGCGAAATTAATACGGCAAAACAAGAAACATCCCCCTTTATTCATTTTGATAATGAGCATCTTTATTTCAGTAGCTCAGGCCACCCTGGTATGGGCGATCTCGATTTCTTTGTATCTGAGCGAGATCAGGAAGGGAAATGGGCAAAGCCAAAGAACTTGGGGCATCCAATAAACACTCCTTTTCAAGAGTTTAGCTTAATTGTAGCACCTGATGGAAGAACGGGCTACTTTAGTAGCGATGCTCTTAAAGATGGTTTTGGTCGCCTAGATTTATATGAATTTCAGTTGCCCTTAGATGCGCAGGCTTCAGCCATAGCGTATTTGAAAGGAAAGGTTATTAATATTGAAACTCGTGCCCCCGTGCCTTCCAGTTTGGATTTTTTCAATTTAGAAGATAGCACCAAATTGTTGTCTCGCGCTACCAATAAGGAAGCTGAGTTTTATGCGGTCCTTCCTGTTGGCAGTGACTATGGTTTATCCATTGCCGAGCCAGGATATTTGTTTTTCTCAAGAAACTTTGCTTTAAGTAGCGAGAACCGTAAAGAAGCATTAGAGTTACTACTTGAATTAGAACCTATTAAAGCCGGGCAGAGCGTAACATTGGAAAATGTCTTTTTCGACTATGACTCTTATGAAATTAGCAAGCGTAGTGATCAAGAAATAGCAAAGGTTTTTCAATTTCTTAAATTAAATCCCAATCTTAAAGTTTCTTTGGAAGGCCATACTGACAATCAAGGTACTGAGCTGCATAATAAGGAACTAAGTGCAAATCGGGCGAAAGCCGTAAAGGCAAGGCTAATAAAGCTTGGTATTCCTGCCAGTCGCTTAAGTTCTGCGGGTTTTGGGGCATCTAAACCAGTGGCAAGCAATGAGAGTGCTCAAGGAAGGTCAAAAAACCGTCGTACCGAATTGCGTATAATTTCAAAATAGTAACCAAACTACCTGTGCTTAAATAATGTGAAACATTTTAAATATAAAATGCTAAATTTGTGGCGAGCGGGGTAAAATAATTTTGGGAAATGAAAATGAACTTTTTAAGGGTCATGTTAATGAGCCTCGCCATAGTTTCTTGTAGTGAGGAGCTAGATTTCGATATGACGGATGATATTGCTATCAATCCTTCTGGTACTGTTCCACTAGCTACTTTAACTTTAAATCTTGGTGATTTAGTTAATGATGTGGATTCGAGTATTGTCGTGGATCCAAATAATGCGCTTCGCATTTACTATCGTCAGGATTCAGTTTTTACTTATTCGGCCAGTGATATTTTGACTATTCCAGACCAGGATCCTTTCGACTTGGCAGTTACAAAAAGTCAACCTTTTTTTAGGGTAGGTGTAGCTTTAGGAACGATTGCTGGAGCGCAATTGGAATCTGCTACTTTTTCTTCTGGGAACATTGGAATGGAAATAGTTGCTCGTGATTCGGCTTTGAGTGATATTCGTTTTGAGCTCACTTTTTACAATGCCGTGCTCAATGGGCAAACTTATTCTGATACTTTTACTTTAGAAGCTTTACAAAGCAATTTAATAGATAGCTCTGCCATTAACGGCCTTACTTTTGACTTTAGCGACGGCGGAAATCGGGTAAATTTCCTAGACATTGGTATTAAGATTTTGGATGCAGACACCGCATTGATGCCTGCTAATGCGGCATACACTTGTGGAGTTGCTTTACGCGATTTAGGATTAGAAGTAGCCAGTGGTTACTTCGGAGAAAGAACGCAAGCTGCGCCAGCGGGAAGCTTTGACTTTGAGATAAATGGCATTGAAAACTTTGCAGGAGGTCTTTTTCTTACTGATCCTAGTCTCTCTTTAATTACCAAATCAACCGTAGGACTGCCCATTCGTATTATCACTGATTTTGATGGGCAAAACTTAGAAGGTGATATAGTTTCACTAGAGGCTCCAGATTTTAATATTCTTGCCTCTCCATCGCCAGGAGTGGTTCAAGAATCACGTATAACACTAGACGCCAATAACTCGGCTATTACTGATTTCCTAGCTAATATTCCCCAAAAGATACTTTATGCGGGAAATGTAAGCCTCAATCCAGATGGTAATGTTGGTCCACCTAACTTTATTTCTAGTAGTTCTGATGTGGTAATCGACTTTGAAGTAAGCGTTCCTATGGAAATGAGAATTGATCAAATGCGCCTTGACCAAACTATTGAAGATTTTAAGATTAGCGCAGCAGGCAATGAAGATTTCTTTGAAGATTTAACCCTTTACTTTAATAGCGTAAACGGCTTGCCATTAGAGCTTAGTTTACGAGTAATACTGCAAGATTCTATTTCCGGAGATAGCATTGGAGGATTTGATGTTGGTTTATTGGATGCGGCGCCAGTAAATGGTGTGGGAAGGGTCATTGCTCCTGCTATTGCAGACAATGAAGTGGTATTCGATCAGGCTTTAATACTTGCTCTTTTACGTTCCGGCTCCTTGCGGTTTATCGCAACGGTAAACTCCAGTAATAATGGTCAGGATCCAGTAAAAATGTTTACAGATTACGACTTGGTTATAAGAGCTGCGATAGAGGCGAATAGTAATATTAAAGTGAATTCGCTATGAGAAAGTTAATCATTTCCTTCTCCCTTATCTTAGGGCTGGCAGTTAACGCATCTGCGCAAAGCGATATGTTGCTTTACAATTTTAATGCGATTAGTCAAAGTTTGCACACCAACCCTGCTATGCCGCAACAGACTAAAGTATGGGTCGGCCTACCTGCTATTTCTGGTTTTAGCACTCATTATCATAATAGCGGCTTTTCGGCGGTAGATATATTTGCAGCAGGTACCGATATTAATGCTAATTTACGAGAAGTAACCGCGAGCTTAGACGCGAGAAGTCAGTTGGCCTTCAATCAAACTGTTGATTTATTAGGAGTAGGTTTCCGCACTAAAAAAGGTTTCTTTAGTTTGGGCGCAACTCAGCATATCAATGTAACTATGGATATTCCATATCAGTTATTTAATGTGTTGTTTAGCGAAAACGATAATTCCATAACTCAACTTGATTTAAGCACCTTCGATTTGGAGGTATCCAATCGCACTGCTTTTTACCTTGGCTATCAACACCGATTTCTCGATGAAAAATTAAGCTTAGGCTTTCGAGTTAATTACCTTATTGGTCAGCAACACGCTTATATTGAGCGAAGTAATGTGAGTTTGATCAATGATTCAACCTATAGTATTCAGGGGCGATCAGACATTTTAGTGCGTAGTGCTGGGGCCAGTGCTTTTGAAGAAGATGCACTAGACCCACTTAATCTCGCTTTCGCCGATAATACAGGATTTGCTTTTAATTTCGGAGCGCATTATCAACTTAGTGACAAATGGAGTTTTAGTGCTTCTGTACTAGACATCGGTTCCATTACTTACAACGATTATACTCGTAATTATGTGAGTGATAGTCAATTTGAGTTTAATGGTATTGAGGCCGACTTAGCCGCCAATGATTTTGATAATGCCCTAGACCGTGCTGTTGATAGTTTGGAAGCAGGTTTTAACTTCCAAGAGGTGGACGGAGAGTCTTATACTAGGAATCTAATGCCTCGTGTTTTTGCGGCGGCTAATTACCATATCAATGATAAGCATGCTTTTGGCGCCTTGTATCACAGCAGAATTTGGAATGGAGAAGCCTTCCACGATTTTGGGGTGAACTACCAAGGAAGAATTTCTAGGACCTTTCAATGGACGGCGGGCTATTCGGTAATTAACGGAACCATGCATAACGTTGGTGCAGGCTTTGATCTCAAATTGGGAGCTTTCCAACTCTTTTTAATGTCCGATAATATATTAGGGATGGTGGATTACGGTGGTTTGCAAACAACCAACTTCCGTTTTGGCATCAACCTAACTTTCTACGGTAAGAAAGATAAGAAAAAGAAGAAGAGGCCGAGTACGCAAACTAATACGCCTGCTCCAACTACTAATCAAACTAATAACTTTATTAATTATTTTTAAATCCCCCCCCCACAATGAAAAAATTAAACTCAAAATTTTTATTGGCAGGTCTTGTAGCTTTTGGCTTTGCCTCTTGCGATGAAGAAGGTCTAGCTGGCTCAGCAGGTGAAGTAGAATCAAAGGTTGGTGAACTTTACATTTTAGCAGAATCAACCGGAAGCCGAGTGTTTAATACCGTTGATTTAGCTCTGCGTGATTCTAGCTTTATTAATAATGACTCCACCCAAGTAGATGGTGCAGTAGTAACTCGTAACAGCGCATCTGTGGTAATCGACTATGGCACAGGTACTGCGGGTAGCGATGGTATTTTAAGAGAAGGTGAAATTAATCTATTAATGAGTGGTGGTACTGATTACATGGTTAGTGGAACTAGCATCGCTGGTACTTTTGTAAACTATAAAGAGGCAGATAAGCCAGTAACTGGCTCCTTTAACGTAGCCAATCAGGGAAATAATACTTTTGCTCTTACTCTTACGACTTTAGGGGTAACTGATGCCGAAAACAATACTTTCTCGCTATCGGCTAGTAAAACCCTAACATGGGTAGATGGTTTTAGCACTTTAAACGATGTTTCAGACGATTCCTACACTCTTGCAGGTACTTCTACTGGAGTGGCTGATACCATCAATGTTTCTGCTACTATTAATACCCCTTTAAGTTATAACAGCACTTGCCAGTACCGCGTAGAAGAAGGTGTTATTAATATTACTATGGCCGGAACAGGTGTAACTTATAATAATGGCAGTATAGACTTCCTATCCGATGATGGTTGCAATAATCTATACACTATTGAGTTGAGTAGTGATGATGGTGCGTTTGTTACTTCTACTCTTACCTTTGAAGGCTTCTAGCGAATTGTTTTAAAAAATAAACCTTAAATGGTTTAATAATATTTAGGCCAGCGTTGTTTCAAAACTTCGCTGGCTTTTTTTTCGCCAGGGTTATCAGCGGGTTTGTAAAAAACAGAACCACTTAAGGACTTAGGCAAGAATTCTTGATTACTAAAGTTTCCTTCGTAATTATGACTGTACTGATAGTCGGCACCATAACCCAGTTCTTTCATTAATTTGCTGGGAGCATTCCGTAAGGCTAGTGGTACGGCTAAATCACCGGTTTTATCCACTTCCTCCATAGCCTTATTGATCCCCATATAGGCACTATTACTTTTAGGGGAATTAGCGAGGTAAACTACGCATTGGCCCAAAGTTATCCGACCTTCTGGCCAACCTATTTTAGCAATGGTATCGAAGCAAGCATTCGCCAGTAAAAGGGCATTGGGATTGGCTAAACCAATATCTTCGGAGGCGAGGATAAGTAATCTTCTAGCGATAAATTTCGGGTCTTCACCGCCTTTAATCATGCGAGCTAACCAGTATAAGCCAGCATTTGGGTCGCTTCCGCGGATAGATTTTATAAAAGCACTGATTATGTCATAGTGCTGCTCACCATTTTTATCGTATTGTGTATTTGTATTTTGTAATATCTTCTCTACTAATTGATTAGTTACTTCTCCACCTTTGTCAATTTGGCCGACTATTAATTCCAGATTGTTAAGAAACTTGCGGGCATCGCCCCCACTGAAGCGCATTAAGGCGGCTGTCTCCTTCAGCTTAACCTCTCTCTCTTTCAACCAAGTATCCTTGGTAAAGGCTCTTTCAATTAACACTTCAAGATCTTCTTTAGTTAGCGATTCGAGCGTGTAAATTTGGCAGCGGGAGCGCAAGGCTGGAATCACTTCAAAACTGGGGTTTTCGGTAGTCGCGCCAATCAATACAATGATACCTTTTTCCACTGCTCCCAGTAAACTGTCTTGCTGCGATTTGCTGAATCTGTGGATCTCATCAATAAAGAGAATTGGGGCTTTCCCTTGGGCAAATAGACCTTGATTTTGAGCCTGTGAAATTACTTCTCTAACATCCTTAACCCCGCTATTAATGGCACTTAAGGTGAAAAACTTGCGCTTGCTTTGCTCAGCTATAATTTGGGCTAGTGTAGTTTTCCCAACACCGGGTGGTCCCCAAAATATTAAAGAAGGAACTAAGCCTTGCTTTAGGAGTAGTCGCAAATTACCCTCTTCTCCAATTAGCTTTTTTTGGCCAATAATATCATCAAAATTTATAGGGCGAAGCCTTTCGGCAAGAGGGGCATGCATGCGGAATATTATTTGCCTGTAAAAGTACTACATTTAGCAAGCATGAATAAATCCAAAACATTTTCCATCAGTATCGGCAAAGGGGCCAATCAAGAAGTAATAGACCTAAACTTTATGCTTAAACCCTTGCTGCTACTTGGTATAATTTGGGTGATTTTTGGGATTGATAGGTATTTCGGATTGGATCTTTACGAATTTGGCGTTTACCCGCATCGTTGGCAATCTTTGTTAGGGGTCTTAATGAGTCCTTTGCTACATGGTGATTTAAACCATATTGCGAATAATTCCTTGCCACTCTTTATACTCTTATCTGCCATTTACTTTTTTTACCCACGGAAAGCAGCGCCCGTTCTCTATATCTCCTGGCTTTTAAGTGGAGTATTTGTTTGGTTTTTTGCAAGAGAAAGTTACCATATTGGCGCTTCAGGATTAATTTATGCCTTTGCAAGTTTCGTTTTTTTTAGTGGCTTATTACGTTCTAATGCCAATCTGCTTGCTTTAAGTTTATTGGTAGTATTTTTATACGGTGGGCTTGTATGGGGTTTAGCCCCAATTGAAGAGCAGGTTAGCTATGAAGGGCATCTTTCGGGTGGAATAGTGGGCTTTTTTCTAGCGGCATACTTTAGGAAATCTGAACCAAGGAGTTTTAAATATCAACGTTTGACCTATGATGATATTAGCGATGATTTAAGCACAGAAATAGAGAAATACGGTCAAGAATATTGGATGGGGCACACTGCCAATGAAAGGACTAATTTGACCATTAATTATTACATTCAAGAAAATAGAAATAAGCATGAGAAGCCTGACGAGATTAATACTTCCACTTAGTTTTTTTGCTTTCCTTTTCGTTTCCTTAAACCTTGATGCACAGCAATATCTTTATTTAAAGAAAAAAGGAGAGGTGCCGGCATTTCGCTGGGAGCAAGGCGCTCCCCTAGAGTTAAAAGTTCGCAATGGTGAAGAAGAGTTTTGGCTTAGAGGAGATTTTGTGCGCGCGGATAGTAGTAGTATTGTTTTTGGCACCAAAATAATTCGCAAAAAAGATATTGTTGCCCTGAGAATGGATCGAGGCTTAATGCCATTTTTCGGAAAAGCAGCAATGGCTGGCTCTACACTTTTTACCGGTGTAATATTGGTGAATGGTCTTATTAATAATGATCGACCTATTATTAGGGCCTCAACTATATATATTGGTTTAGGCGTTTTTGCTGGAGGATTCCTTTTGGACTACTTAGGGGTACGAAAATTTTATATGAAGGATGGCTGGTATTTTGAGCACATAGACTTTAATGAAGAATAGATTTTTATGAAAGCAATACTTTTAGGATCAAGTGGTTTAGTGGGGCACTTCTTGCTTACCGAATTATTGAATGATAGTGACTTCAAGGAGATAGAGTTATATTCACGACGCAGCCTTGGCCTGCAGAGTCCTAAAGTTACCGAGCGAATAGGCGATTTGTTAAGTGATGACTTTTGGCCAGAAAGTCTAGAGGCTGATGCCGTTTTTGTGTGCATTGGAACTACCAAGGCTAAAACGAGCGATAATGAACAATATCGTGCCATCGATAAAGGGATACCCTTTAAAGCCGCACAATTAGCCTCAAAGGGGAAAGTGAAGCACTTTAGTGTTGTATCCTCATTAGGTGCGTCGGCAAAATCGAGTAATTTTTACTTAAAGACTAAAGGACAAATGGAAGAGTCCATACGTGCTTTGGAATTACCTTCTTTACATATTCTGCGCCCCTCAATGATCTTAGGACCAAGAAGAGAAAAACGTTTAGGAGAAGGGATCGGTAAGTTTCTATTTAACGCTTTTTCTTTCTTAATTCCCAGTAAATACCAAGGGGTGGAGGCTGAGGATATCGCAAGGGCAATGTTGGCTCTGGCAAAGGGACAAAAAGCAGAAGAGGTAATTTTGTCGGACAAAATTGCTGATATAGCAAATTTAGATGCCTAAAATTTTTCATTTACACCCATCCCAAAAAGCGCAAAGTCATACTTAACAGGGTCTAGCGGGTCTAATTTTCGTAAGGCTAGATCGAGTTCTGTCACTGCTTTCCAGTCATTGGCTTTTCGCTTTAATAGCCCCAGTTTACGAGCAATATTACCACTGTGCACATCTAAAGGGCAACTTAATATTTCAGGCTTTAGAGAAGGCCATATACCAAAGTCTACTCCTTTATCCGCAGGACGAACCATCCACCTTAAGAACATATTAAGACGCTTAGCGGCAGAGTTTTTTAAAGGATTAGAGAGGTGTTTTTCGCTCCTCGGCAGATGGGGTACCTTTAACATAGCGTCTCGAAAATGGATAATAGCTTCTTTAGCCCTTGGCCCGCTAAAAGCTTGCTCTAATCCCCCTTGATACAAGTAAATATTTTGCAGTGCTCTTATAAAGAAGTCAAGATCATCAGCATTAAAAGTTCGATGAACAAAACCTTTCAGACGGGCGAAATCTCCAGTATTATAATAGCAAACATAGTCGTAGGGACTTTGTCCCATAATAGCCATTATTTTGGCAGCATTGCTTAAAATGCTTTTTCTATTACCCCAAGCAATGGTAGCACTTAATAATCCTGCAATTTCAATATCTTCTTTATTCGTAAATCGATGGGGAATAGAAACCGGATCCAAGTCAATAAAATTGGGATTTTCGTATTCTTCAGCTTTAAAATCTAGGAATTCTTTGAGCTCTCGCTTATTCATTCAGATTCCATTATTGCTTTAACCTCCGCTAAATCTTGAGGCGTATCTACCGAAAGGCTATCTTCCTGAGCAAAGCCAACGCTAATGTGTCCGCCATTTTCTAACCAACGATTTTGTTCTAAAGACTCTGCAATTTCTAAACTACTCATCTCCATAAGGGCAAAACTTTTTAAGCTTGCGGGCCGGTAGGCATAGAGGCCAATGTGCTTGTAGAAAGTGTGATTACCGAGCCAATTTTCTCTAGGAATATTCCTTAATACCGGGATTAATGCTCTGGAAAAATAAAGTGCCTGATTATGTTTGGTGATGGTGACAAAGCAGCCGCTTGTATTACTTAGTTCCTTTTCAGTCCCTATTGCCTTTACTAAGGTCCCAATTTCGGTTTCAGGTTTTTTAAAAAGTGCTATTAAACTAATCAGTTCCG
>CBFHVV010000046.1:0-21674 GCA_965658965.1 Croceimicrobium sp. | reverse complement strand
GTAGGGTAAGTTACCACGAGCTCATTTTTCTCATAAGCAGCAATAACGTAAAATTTTTGTGTGCCATTCGGGATATTAAACCCTTTTACCTTAACCGTGGCTGTATTTGCATTGGGGTTAGTTAAAACTACTTGCTCCATATTATTCAAAGAATCACGGCCTGGTGTAGCAGGAGAATTTAGGCTATTAACATTAGGAGCTGGATTAAGAACCATCGGCTGAAAGCTTGAGCCTTCAAAATCTACGGTCATATCTAAATCATTTACTAAATCTCGAGAAGCATTTGGAGAAGACTGTGGGTCTGCCCAAATTAGCATGAACTTCGCGTTTACCGTATTTGCTGGTATGGTGAAGCTGAAACTAGCAGAATCATTATTTGCAATACTATCACTAACATAAGTGCCACCTTCGATTACTTCATAGGCACGATTTGCATTAATGCGTCCGTAACCATAGATAAAGTCTGGACCTGGATTTCCTAAATCTTCTGCTGTATTTTGTACAATGCCCTTCAATAAAGTTCCTTCTGCCTCAGCACCATTATTAAGTTCCTTGTGCGCCTGCATTAAAACTGCTAATACTCCCGTTACTCCTGGACATGACATGGATGTACCTGTTTTGGAGTTATAAGTACTGGGTCCATTTGCATCTGTGGTACTATATACTTGTGTACCGACCGCACAGATGTCTGGTTTAATTCTTCCATCTGAAGCTGGGCCACGACTGCTCGATCCAGCAATTACATCGGTACGAGTTAAGTTTCCTACGGTCACCACGTTTTTAGCTTGTTTATGACCGCCAGTAATATTACCCCAGCCTATACCTGCGCCGTAGTTATTGGTGCAAGTGCTATTACCATTATTTCCAGAAGAAAAAACATGCAACATAAGAGGGTTGTCAAAAGCATCTTTATCCAACTGCTGCGACCAAGTACTGTAACCACCGTTACAGCCATTGCTAAATGAGTTTGAAGTTAAACGTGCGTTAATGGAATTGTAAACATTATCCGCATCATTCAGATTGGCAGGATAATTTCGGTAAAACATATCTGCTCCCGGTGCCATTCCCACTCCTTTAGGGTCGCGGTTTCCAGCACCATTAATGGTTCCTGCCGTATGGTCTCCATGATCACTGCCTGCACCACCACTGGTATTTTGGCTGAAGCGACCTTGGAAATCAATATGGTAAGAGATTGCACCGGCATCATTGTGGGCGATCATAATTCCCGACCCGTCGTAATCTAAACCAAGATTGCCACCTTGTAGATAGTTTACGCGATGATTAGTACGTGCGGTAAAATTTTCTGGTTCACCTGGTGCGTATTTTTCTTCAACGTATTTTATGAATGGTAAAGCCACTAATTCTTGCAAATTTTCGGGATCTACTTCAATTTGAATTTTTTCATCATCACCCACTACTTGTAAGATAGGATAGGCTCTAGTGCGAAGTTCGCTAACAATCTGTTGGGTATTTAAACCTTTCCAATATTGAATCCACACAATTAATTTTTGCTCATTTTCGCTCCAAGCCCATTCTGGGTAGTTAGCCGTGTGCAGTAGCAAGGATTGTTTCCAAGCCTTATCAATATTTAGAAAATATCCGCCCGCTTGAAAAAGCTGCGATTGAGCCTTTTCTAATTCACTCGTTCTTACTCTTGCAAAAGCACTATGCTTAGGTAAATATTCAAAAGTTTCAAATCCGAAGAAATCTGATTCTAAAACTAGATTAGGATGCTGGACAACCACATAGGTATAACCATTATAGCTAGTCTCATCTGTGATAGACGCTTCTAGGGGATTTACCGAACCTGTTTTAAATAAAATAGGGTAGGTTTCTGTTTGATTTTGGGCCTGCAACATGCCAAAACTCAAGCCCACTGCCAACAGTAGCAATTTTCTCATAGGGTGTATATTTAATTAGGGATGCTAAAGGTAATTACTAAAAGTTAACTAATCTTTATGACTTCATAAATAGGAATTGTCGATTTAGCTTTTATCGGGGTCAATTCGAGTGCTTAATTGGGAAATAAAGAATTACTATAGTGTATGCTAGCGGTAATTGGTAGATTTGACCGACTAAAAAGATTTATGAAAAATAGCATTGTAATAGGATTGCTCTTAGCTTCCTTTAGCTTCTTGTCTGCCCAAGACCAGAGCTCCTCAGCCATTTATCACGAAATAAGCAAATTAAGTAACTCAGCAAGGGTTTTATATTTAGCTGCTCATCCAGATGATGAGAATACTAGAATGATCTCGTATCTGGCTAATGACCGAAAGTATCAAACGGCTTATCTCTCACTAACTAGAGGTGATGGGGGTCAAAACTTAATCGGAACAGAATTAGGTGCGCAATTAGGAATTTTGCGAACTCAAGAATTAATGCAAGCACGCCGTATTGATGGCGGCAAACAGTTTTTTAGTCGTGCCTTAGACTTTGGTTATAGTAAAACGGCCGACGAAACTTACCAGCAATGGGGCAAAGATTTAATACTAAGTGATGTGGTACAAATCATCCGTAAATTTCGACCAGATATAATCATCACTCGTTTTCCACCTGACTCACGCGCCGGACACGGCCACCACACCGCAAGCGCACAATTAGCACTAGAAGCTTTTGAACTTGCCGCTGATCCTCAAGCATTTCCTGATCAACTTAAGGACTTTGAACCTTGGCAGGTGAAGCGCATTTTCTGGAACCATAGTTATTGGTGGGAACCCAAAATAGATAGTTTAGCTGCTAATGACCCTAGTTATGTAAAAATGGATGTAGGTACCTATTTGCCAGAACTCGGTTTAAGCTGTAACGAACTGGCTAGTCATAGTCGCAGTCAGCATAAAAGCCAAGGTTTTGGCGTGGCGCTTTCGCGCGGCTCATCTCTAGAGTATTTAAAATTATTGAAAGGTGAGCCCTGTAATACCGATCCCATGGAAGGTATTTCCAGTGCTTGGTCACGTTTTAATTTTGCGAAAGGGGACGAGATGTTGGCTGAAATATTAGAAAATTATGATTTCAGTAATCCTTCGGCATCGGTTAATGCTCTACTAAAGGTATTGGAGGCGAGTAGAGCGATTAATCAAGAAAATCAAAAACGATACTTTCAGGAGCGCTTAAGGAAAATAATTGCCAACTGTTTAGGCTTACACGTAGAGTTATTATCTGCTTCTGAGTATAGCTTGCCTGATTTAAAGCGTGAGTTTCAACTTAGCTATGTTTCACGATCTAAGCTTAATCTAGCACTACCAGCGAAAGAAAATATAGCCGATGCCATTATTTTTGATCACAAATCCATCAAAGACGAGGGAACGAAGCTTAGCGATAGTAAAATGTTTAGTAGCATCAAAGCCAACGAATCTAATAGTATTAGTCTTAAACTAGAAGAGGAAGTACCTCTCTCACAACCTTATTGGTTAAGAAACCCTTACCAAAATGTCTTTCAATTAGACAATTACCTTAAAGTTGGCATGGCTGAAAATAAGCCAAGTTTAGCTTCTTATTTGCCCGTTTTGGTAGAAGGTAGACTGTTCTATTTGCCGCTAGCGGCTGAATATAAATTTAGTGATCGGGTAGAAGGCGAGATCATCCGTCCATTAATGATTACGCCCCAGATAGTGGTGAAAGCGGACCGAAGTAATCTAATTTTCGTGGACGAAGAAGCGCAAGAACTTTCGCTAAACTTTCGAGCCTTTGCAGCGGGAAAGTATAAGATTAAGTTAGCAGCGGAATCTTGGACTTTTACGCCGAATATCCTAGAACTTAATTTTGATGAAGCGGATAGTCGTCAGATTGAAAAGGTGAAAATTAAACCCAATGGAGAAGCTGTAAATGCTAGTTTACAAATTATAAATATCGCATCTGGCGAAAGCCTACAAAGCCTATACGAAATTGACTATCAGCACATCGATAAGCGTATGGTTTTGGAGCCTGCGGATGTAAATTTAGTGAGGCTGAACTTGAGTATTTCGGGCCAAAAAGTGGCGTATATAAACGGTGCGGGCGACAAAGTTGCTGAAGCCATAGAATTAATGGGATATCAAGTAGATATCTTAGATGAAGCGGCTCTTGCTGGAGCTGATCTAACTAATTATCAGGCAGTAGTGGCTGGGATTAGAGCATACAACACTCAAAACTGGTTAATGGATTATGAGGATAAGTTAATGAACTACGTAAAGAGCGGAGGAAATTATATTGTTCAATATAATACCCGTTCGCGTCGCTCTTCTGATTTAAGTTTTGGTCCTTATCCTTTTGAAATTTCCCGCAATAGAGTTACCGAGGAGGATGCGGCCGTAAAATTTGTCCTACCTGAGCATCCGCTTTTAAATAGTCCTAACAAATTAAATAAACGCGATTTTGACCATTGGGTGCAGGAGCGTGGATTATATTTTGCCGATAAGTGGGATGAAAAATATCAAACTCCATTGGCTTGGCATGATAGCGGTGAAGAAGATCTTTATGGAGCTTTAATTATTGCCGACCATGGTGAAGGAGCTTTTATGTATACCGGTATTTCCTTCTTTCGCGAACTACCGGCCGGAGTGCCGGGTGCTTTTAGACTTTTGGCCAATATGATTTCGTATTAAAATGGAAAGCGCCGGACAAAAACATAAATGGAGACAGCTCTACACTGGAGTGATTCTCTTTCTTTTTCTGGAAATTATAGTATTCTACCTAATCACCGAATTTTACCGTTAATGAGCACTATTGATTGGGTAGTTCTTTTCGGGACACTTTTCGCTATTGTTGCTTATGGCGTTTGGCGAACTCGGCATAGTCGCGATTTAAACGATTATTTACGCGGTGGGAATGAGATGAAATGGTTTACTATTGGCTTGTCTGTTATGGCAACTCAAGCAAGTGCCATTACTTTTTTAAGCGCTCCTGGTTTAGGCTATGAATCGGGTTTGCGTTTTGTCCAGTTTTATTTCGGACTGCCTTTGGCGCTAATAATTATTTCGGCCTTTATTATTCCTATTTATTATCGCCTAAAAGTCTACACTGCTTACGAGTATCTAGAAAATCGTTTTGATTTAAAAACACGCTTACTGGCAGCCTCATTATTTTTAATCCAAAGAGGCCTCGCCGCAGGCTTAACCATTTTTGCCCCTGCAATAATTTTATCCACAATCTTAGGCTGGAATCTGCAATTAACCAATCTCTTTGTTGGTTTATTGGTAATAATCTACACTGTTTCAGGAGGAAGCAAAGCGGTAAGTATTACCCAAAAAGTGCAGATGGGTATTATTCTTTTAGGAATGACCTTGGCCTTTGTTTTATTGATTCTTAAAATTCAAGATTTTACCGACTTATCTACTGCTTTAGAAATTGCAGGTAGTGCGGGTCGTTTAGAAATAATCGACTTCAATTTTGATCTCAATGAGCGGTATACGGTGTGGAGTGGTTTAACGGGGGGTCTTTTCCTGGCCTTATCCTATTTTGGCACAGATCAGAGCCAAGTGCAGCGCTATTTAACTGGTAAAAATATCCGCGAAAGCAGACTGGGACTGATGTTTAATGCGGTATTAAAAATCCCGATGCAGCTATTTATCCTGCTTACCGGAGTATTGGTATTTATCTTTTACCTCTACGTTAAACCCCCAATGTTTTTTAATCAGGTGGCCCTAGAAGGATTAAGCAACTCGCAGTATAAAACCGAGCTAACTCAATTAGAACAACGCTTTGATGCTAATTACGAAGAGTTGCAACAGAGTCGCTTGGCTTACGAAATAGCTATAAAACAAGAAAATTTACGTCAAAAATCACTCGGTAGAGAAGTCTTTTTAAAGCGCCTCGATGAAGATAAAGCGATTCGCACTGAGGTGAAAGATTTGCTACTTAAAGCAAAGCCCAATTTTAAGGTGAAAGATACCAATTATGTCTTTCTCAATTTCGTGATGGACTTTTTACCAGTGGGCGTGGTAGGCTTAATAATTGCCCTCATTTTTAGCGCTGCCATGTCTAGTACTTCCAGCGAACTCAATGCTTTGGCCACTACCACTTCGGTAGATTTCTACAATCGATTATTTCAAAAAGAATCGACGGAAAAGCAAAGACTGTGGATGTCGAAAATCTTCACGGTAATGTGGGGCTTTGTGGCCATTGGTTTCGCACTCGTGGCTAATCTCTTCGATAACTTAATCGAAATGGTTAATGTACTTGGCTCATTATTTTACGGTACTATCTTAGGTATATTTTTAGTCGCTTTCTTCATTAAGAGGGTAAAGGCTTGGGCTATATTTCCTGCAGCATTAATAGGGGAGAGTGTGGTACTTTTAATCCACTTTGGTAATATTTACCAATGGCCATTTTTCCGAGATTTACAAATTGAATACCTCTGGTATAATTTAATTGGTTGCGGCTTGGTTGTGGGTATCGCCCTATTACTGCAAAGCCTTAAAGGGAAAGAGTCTTAGTACTTTTCGAGCAATATGTCACAGAACTGTTTATCGGCATCAAAAAAATTCTGTACCACTTTAAAGCCTGTTTCTTTAGCCAAGGCTTCCAGCTCTGTGGGACTGTATTTTTTGGAAATTTCGGTATGAATACTGGCATATTCATCTAAATAAAAGCTCTCGGGGTAATCGGCTAGTTTAATATTTTGTGCCTTTCGGCAGATGAGATAACTGCGGCACTCTCCATTCTGAGGATTATAACTGGCATAGTGTTCAAAGTTTTCAAGGGCAATATTTCCGCCTAATTCGGTATTAATACGTTTAAGAATATTAAGATTGAAACGAGCTGTTATTCCCGTTTTATCGCTGTATGCGGCGAGAATTTTAGCAGGATCCTTTTTTAAATCCACCCCCATTAAGAGCTTATCTCCTTTCACTAATTTACTTCCCAATTTGTTTAAAAATGCTTCCGCTTTTCCTTTCGGGAAATTCCCAATATTTGAGCCTAAAAAAAGGACCACTTTTGGCTCGGCACTTAAGGTCTGCAATTTTTCTAAAGCATCGAAATATTCATTAGCTATTGGCTTCACCTCTAATTCTGGCATCTCTTGCGTTAAGCTGGCTTCTAGTTCATTTAAAACATGACCAGAAATATCAATGGGTAAATATCTAAAATCCGCTTTTTCTTGCAGGAAAGAGCGCAGTAGAACCTTCGTTTTTTGACCATCACCTGCCCCAAGCTCTACTAGGTTAAACTTGCCATCATAGTTTAGAGCCTTAAATATCTCTTTTTTGCTTTGTGTAAATATTTGCTCTTCTGCCCGAGTTAAATAATAACTGGGCATTGCCATTATTTCTTGAAAAATGCCATCTCCAATTTCATCATAAAAGTACCGCGATGATAAAAATTTATCATCTGCCGAAAGGCCGGTTATTACATCGCGCTTAAAGCTGCTCATAAATTAATTATTTGTTTTTTGCCAGTCGTAAACCGGTAAATTGCCACCGATGCTGGGCGTGAAAAAAGTTGCGGTAAGTTGGTCGGCTGTGTCCTTCGGCGCTAGCAATAGAAGCACCTCTTAATACCATTTGATTGACCATAAATTTACCATTGTACTCTTTAGCGGGACCAGCCATAGCTCTAAAGCCTGGATAAGCTAAATAAGCACTATTAGTCCATTCCCAACGTTCGCCCCATTTAAAATGTTCTTGGGCTATTTCCCATTCTGCTTCCGTAGGTAAGCGTAAGCCTTTCCATTCTGCAAAAGCATAGGCCTCGTAATAACTAATGTGTGAAATACTTGCTTCGGTATCCACTTTTACTGGTCCAGCCAGGCTGTAGTGATACCAATGCTTTTCTTTTTTAAACCAATATAAAGGTGCTTCAATTTGCTCTTTTTGTAACCAATCCCATGCCTCTGAGTGCCAGTATTGGAAATTTTGATAGCCGCCTGCTTCGATAAACTCTAACCACTCGCCATTAGTAACCAATTGCGAACTAATTTTATAAGCATCTAGATAAACCTTGTGCTGCGGTCTTTCATTATCAAAACTGAAACTAGCAGCGCTATGGCCTATTTTATAAAGCCCAGACTCAATCTCTAGCCATTTATTTTCAGTTTCCTGCCGAGACCAGTTTTCTTTAAAGTCCTTTAAATAAGCCGGTTGAAAAGCTTGCAAAGCGAGGATTTTCTTAAAGTCGGTGAGAAATAATTCTTGGTGCTGTTGCTCATGGTTAATTCCTAATTCAATGAGCTCGAGTATGGCAGGGCTTAGTTCCTTTTGAAAAAGCAGCTTCATCTGCTCATCCACATGGTTTCGATATTTAAAAACCTGGGGCAGAGGAGGGCGAATTAAGGTGCCGCGCGAATTTCTATCAATCCGCTCGCCTAATCCTTCGTAGTAAGAATTAAAGTAAAAAGGGAATTTTGAATCGAATATGGAGTAGTTAAAAAGATGTTCCTTTAAAATGAGAGTCTCAAAAAACCAGGTGGTGTGACCCAAATGCCATTTCGGGGGACTGACTTCTTCACTCGGCTGTGCGAGATAATCTTCAATTCCCAGGGGTTCCATTAATTTTACAGTCTGTTCGCGAGTTTCGCAGTACTTCTTGCTTAGCTCTTGCTGCTTTATTTGCTGCATTAATTCGTTTTGTAGAGTTCGCAAATTAGGAGAATTTTTGTGGCATCCACCAGCCTTAGGTTTTTTTTCTCGGCTTTATGGTGGCGATCTATAAGCTTTATCGTATTTTTACGATTAAATAATAATCAGTGAAAACTCCAAGTGCTTATTTAGAATCTGATATTGAACTTGCCGCTCTGGCGAAGGCTCTTTCGCATCCTGCGCGCCTACAAATAATTCGGTTTTTATCAGAAAGAGAATCTTGTTTTTGTGGTGATATAGTGAAGGAAATCGATCTCGCCCAAGCAACGGTATCACAGCATTTAAAAGAGCTAAAAAAACACAATATTATTCAGGGGCAAATTTCGGGCACTGCAGTCTGTTATTGCCTTAACCCAAATAAGTGGCAAGAGATGAAAGGCCTTTTTCAGTCTTTCCTTGATCACGATTTCTTAATTAATTCCAACTGTTGTTAAAAAAAATAGCATGAACTTATCAGCATTCAAAACCGCCTTAAAAAGTCAAGAATTTCCTAGTTTTAAACTAGAGAACGGTCGCAGGCTTGCTCCTCATTTTCATTTAACCGAGCTTGGTAAAATAAGTAAAGATTATATTGATTGTGGCGGGACGCTACGGCAAGAATCTTGGCTCAACCTGCAATTATGGGAGGCGGATGATTATGATCACCGCTTATCAAGCACCAAACTTTTAGGTATTATTCGAAAAACAGAAAGGCAATTGGCATTAGACGATAGTTTAGAACTGGAAATAGAATACCAAGGGGCTACTATAGGCCGCTATGCACTATCACTAGAAGAGGGAACATTTCTATTATTGGCAAAACAAACCGATTGTTTGGCTAAAGATGCTTGCGGTATTCCCGAGGCCCTTTCTTTAAGTCAAGAAGCCCTTACAAGCAGTGAGAGTACTCAATGTTGTAGCCCTGATTCTAATTGCTGCTAATAGCAAAACCTACCATGCGAAGACTAGGATTTTTAAATCGCTTCTTGACGCTCTGGATATTTCTAGCAATGCTTCTCGGCATCTTTCTAGGAAAATATTGGCCAAGTATAGCGACCCATTTAGGCGACTTAAGTAGTGGCAGTACTAACATTCCTTTAGCCTTGGGTTTAATTTTAATGATGTACCCACCTTTAGCCAAGGTCAATTATAGCTTGCTACCCAAGGTATTTAGTCAGCTTAAAATTTTATCACTTTCCTTAGTACTAAATTGGATTGTGGGGCCGATTTTAATGTTTGCCCTCGCTTTAATATTCTTACCCAATCATCCACATTATATGGTGGGATTGCTTTTAATTGGGATGGCGCGTTGCATTGCTATGGTTTTGGTTTGGAATGATTTAGCCGAAGGAAATGCGGAATATGCAGCGGCCTTAGTGGCACTTAATAGTCTTTTTCAAGTTTTCGTCTATAGCTTTTATGCTTGGCTTTTTATTACTGTATTACCACCATTTTTTGGTTATGAGGGTGCCTTAGTGGAGATTTCGATCGCTGAGACTGCTAAAACGGTCGCTATTTATTTGGGGATACCATTTTTGTTAGGCTTTTTAAGTAGACAAATCCTTATTCCCTTAAAAGGCTTAAATTGGTATCAGGCTGTTTTTTTACCGCGCATTGGCCCCATAACGCTCATTGCCTTATTACTTACCATTGTCTTAATGTTTTCCCTTAAAGGAGATGTGCTTATAGATTTGCCGCAGGATGTCTTGCTCATTGCCTTGCCACTATTGATTTATTTTGTGGTAATGTTTTTTATTGGCTTTTTCGTATCTCGTTATTTAGGAGCTAGTTATGAAAAAAATATGGCTATTTCCTTTACGGCTGCAGGCAATAACTTTGAATTGGCCATTGCGGTTGCTATTGCAGTATTTGGAATAAATTCGGGAGAGGCTTTTGCTGGTGTGGTTGGCCCCTTAATAGAAGTACCCGCACTAATACTTTTAGTACGGGTAGCTTTTTGGTTGAGAAAAAGGTATTACGCTCGAACTTAAAGCGTTTCCTCTTCAAAGATTACATTTTCATCGGATGGTGCATCATTACTAGTGTCGCTCCAAGCTTGCTCACTAGGTGCTGTCATCAGTTTATCATCCTCCTTAGAACAAGCGCTACAGGCCATTATAAGCAATCCTGCAAAAAGTAAATTTTTCATAATTCGATATTTTTGTTTTCGTTAATCGAATGTATTGATAATCAAAACTTTATGCTTGTTGTTTATTGCGCTCAACTCCTACAATTCTGTTAAATCTAGTGCGTATAAGCTTCAGGTTTCTTGACCAAAAGAAACCCGCTTACACATCTAGCGTAAGCGGGCTGACTTGGAGTAAAGTCTACTTAAAACTGAATGATAATACCTACACTGGGAATACGTGTACCATTACTATTTTCTAAGAAGCGGGTATCATAACGTTGTTGTTCGGCGGGATCCATCGGATTAAGAATAACTGGGTTTCCATCTGCGTCTCGATTTAATACTAAAAGTGGTTCACCTTCTACCGCTCGGCCTAAAAGGTTCTGAACGTCAAGGTAGACGTTTAGAGCCCACTTTTCGAAAAACCACTTTTTATCGATTCGTAAATTAACTCGATTAAAATTGCTAAAGCGTGATTGGTTTAAACGTCTCCAATCGGGTAAACCGCGTCTATTTACATCATAAACATTTACTAGGCTACTATTTTGAACATCGGTTGGTGTGAAAGGTGCACCGCCTAAAAATTGATATTGCAAACCAAGTTCCCAGTTCTTGCCAAATTTTTTACCACCTGTAACAGTTACAATATGTTGGTTATCCCAAGAAGAGGGAATAAGATCACCCTGATCATCCTCAAATTCAGATTTTACCAAGGTATACGCAAAGGTTCCAAACCAGCCTTTATAAAGTTTTTGCTGATAAAGAAACTCGAGTCCATAAGCACGCCCATTAGAGGTAGAACTGGCTGGTTCATTGCCAATTACTCCAAAATCGCTGCCTAAGTTAGCAAGGCTAATACCACGTTCTAAAAGAAAGGGGTAATTGGAATAGTTTTTATAAAAACCTTCTAAACTAATTTTTGCAGACCAAGGAAGGTAATACGTGAAGCCACTCACCAAATGACTGGTGCTAATATAGGTGAGATCCTCATTTACTAAAGTTCCTGCCTGATCGCGGAAGCCTAATGCGGTAAAAGGAGGTAGTTGATAGTAAATGCTGGCACTATTATTCCAACTTAATTCGGGAGTAATATTCCAAGCCAAAGCAATTTTAGGTGAGATTTGATTAAGCGGATTGGCAGTTTCAGCATTAAAGGAATTACCCTCCATGCGCACTCCTATTGTTCCATTCAGGCGTTCATCAAAAAAACTGCGGCTCACATTGCCAAAGGCAAAATATTGAAATAACCTTAAATCTGTTTCGTAATCTCGCGGCGCAGCGCCAGGGGCAACCCTTAAGTCTAATTCTGAAGTAATGTATTTAATCTCCTCAAAACCAAAGCCACTGGTAATTTTATACTGGTCCTTCCGCAGAAAGTTTTCTACTCTTAATTTATTCTCAATTTCTTGAGATTGGTAGTCTAGGAGCTGTGTTTTTGTCTCATCATTATCCTCAAACTTAAAAGCGGTATTGTTAAGCATAAAGCGTGAAAGGATAACATTGGTGTAAGACTTTTCGCCGAAATGGGTCCATTTAGCACCTACCGAGTAATTCCACTGTTCGTTAACAGGGAGAAAAGCTAGCTGAAACTGTTGAGTTTCGGTTTCATTGGCATCTAGGTTTAACTTAAAGTTGTCGATGGCACCTAAACCGATAAAAGTTAATTGGTTTTTATCATCAATCTTGTATTTCACCTTATACTGAAAGTCATTGTATGTTGGGAGAAAAGGTAATTCGAAAAGGGTAAATAAAAACTGTAGATAGCTACGGCGCGCTGAGAGCAGAAAGGTAGTTTTTTCGCTCAAGGGACCTTCTAGAGTTAAACCAACTTCGGAAGCACCCACTTGAAAAATTCCACCTATTTTATCGCTACGGCCATCTTTTAGCTTGATGTCTAGCACAGAGCTTAAAGCATTTGCTTTTTCAACGGGGAAAGCGGAAGTATATAAATCTACTTCTCTAATAAAATTTACATTTAAAAGCCCTACTGGGCCACCACTACTACCTTGAGTGGAAAAGTGGTTTATACTCGGGATTTCTATGCCGTCTAAGAAAAAGCTATTTTCGTTAGGAGCACCACCTCTTATAATAATGTCGTTTCTAAAATTAGGAGTGGAAGCAACCCCAGGAAGGGATTGAATAACCAGGGAGATGTGTTGGTTTCCCCCCGGATTTCTTTGAATTTCGTTAATCCCTAAGGTACTTACAGAAACTGGACTTTCTTCTTTTCTTTGAAACCGATCTTGAGCGCTTACCTCAACCACCGCTAATGTTTGATTGCTTTCATCTAAGGCAAAATTGATAACTGCTGGTTTAGAACGACTTACTTGCACCTCGTATTCGGTGCGATTTTTATAGCCTACAAATGAAGCGGTTAAATTGTAAAGACCTGGCTCCACATTAAGCGTGTAATTTCCTTCTAAATCGGTAGTTGCTCCAATGGTGGTTCCCTCTATTACGACATTGGCAAAGGGTAAAGGCTCGTTATTTATTTTATCGAAAACGCGCCCTTTAATGGTACCACTTTGGGCCGAGGCATAAAAAGCGAGAATGAGGCTGAGGAAGGTAAGTAATTGTTTCAAATCTTATTTTTTAACGAAAAGAAAACCCTAACCAAAGGCTAGGGTTCACGAAAATTTTAAAATAATAGGACTTATTCGATGATTGGGTAAACCACCTTTGTAAGCCATTTACTGGTGTCGGCCTCAGCACTGGGATCAGTAACATAAATTTCCAAGCCCATTCCTGCTAATTCTGTAGCATTTTCCGTTGCGTAGTTTTGAATGGCTTCATGCGCCTTACCAGTAAACTCATAAGGGCCGTAATAATCCACTATCAGGGCATTGGTGCTTGCTATTTCTCGCCTAGCGATTTTATTGTTTCCCTCTAGCTTCGACATTAAAGGGATACCCATTTCAATTTCAGCGCTGCGCTCTTCTTCGTTCCATTCGTGGAAAATAGCAAAGGGGGGACGCTCGCTATTTTGCATTTCTTTACCTAAGTAGGCATTAATTTGAGAAAAGTTTTTACCGAAAAAATCAGAACTAATTTCGGTCATAGAGACGTTTTTAGTAATGCTGTAAAAGCGCATCGAGTCTAGTTGTGAGCGGTATACTTCTAGTTTTACCTCTTCTATTTTTTCACTCTCTACAAGGTATTTAATATTTGCCAGACCAATTTCAAAGCTTTCGCCCACTTGACCGTCTAAGAAAAGACCAAAAATTCGAGAAAAGAATCCGAGTTCGCCGCTAAAACCCCAACTTACCATTGTGGGTCCATCAGGAGAACTAGTAAATGTCCACAGACCGTGGGCAGGGTCCATACCTTCAAATTGAATAACGGTTTTAATGGTGTCGTAAGCACTGGCGTATTTAATACTCTGCTTGCCATTTCCACTCTCTTCACTGGTCCATGAATAATTAGCCCCTTCGCCATAAGTTTGATCCTCGTATTGGAAAGTCATACTGGGGTCTTCCTGCAACCAAGGGCTCCATTGTTCCCAATTTTTAAAGTCAATAACCTGCGCATAAATTTGCTTGGCAGGTGCATTCATACTAAGCTGTCTGCTTACTTTATAATTTGCGGGCAGAAAAAATGAGGTTATCAGATAAATAACTATTAAGGCAAGAACAATCCCTAAAATGATTTTTAAAATACGCATGGTCTTGGGTAGTTGATTAATAGGTGCGAAGTTAATTAAAAACTTGCCATCCGTTTCGGCAATACTTACCCAATAAAAAGACCAAAACTTTGGCTAGAAGATAGCATAGATTTAAGCTAAATAGCAAAAAGAAATTAACTTTGCGGCCATGCAAGAAATGGTACTAATTCTCGATTGTGGATCGCAGTATACACAATTGATCGCTCGTAGGGTAAGAGAGCTAAACGTATATTGTGAAATTCATCCTTATAATAAGCCCCCCAAGCTGGACAAAAATGTAAAGGGCTTAATTATTAGTGGTAGCCCACATTCTGTAAATGAGGAAAATGCACCAGAAATAGATTTAAGCAAATACAAACAACAAGTACCACTTTTAGGAGTTTGTTATGGTGCTCAATTTCTTGCAAAGAAGTTTGGTGGTAAAGTTGAGCCCTCAGAAACGCGCGAATATGGCCGAGCTAAACTCAGTGAGGTGAAAAGTAATGCAGATTTACTTAGGGGTGTTCCTGTGGGCTCTCAGGTTTGGATGAGCCACGGAGATACGATTTTAAGCTTACCGGATAATTATGAAATTATCGCCAGTACACACGATGTACCAGTGGCGGCGTACCATATTAAGGGTGAAGATAGTTTTGGTATTCAATTTCATCCTGAAGTATATCATAGCACACACGGTAGTACCATTCTGAAAAACTTTTTGGTTAACATCTGTGGTTGTGTTCAAGATTGGACACCGAGTTCTTTTGTAGAGGATACGGTAGCTAGTTTAAAAGAAACCGTTGGCGAGGATAAAGTAGTATTAGGTTTAAGTGGCGGTGTTGACAGTACGGTAGCAGCAGTATTGCTTTCACAAGCCATTGGCGATAGACTGCATTGTATTTTTGTGAATAACGGTTTACTGCGTAAAAACGAGTTTTCGCAAGTACTGGAACAGTACAAAGGCATGGGACTAAACGTTAGCGGAGTAGATGCTAGTGATCGTTTTCTGAATGCTTTGGCTGGGGAAAAAGACCCTGAAGCGAAACGTAAAATTATCGGTCGAGTATTTATTGAAGTATTTGATGATGAGTCTCATAAAATTAAAGACGTTTCTTGGCTAGCGCAAGGAACCATTTATCCCGACATTATTGAATCAGTTTCTGTTAAAGGACCAAGCGCTACGATTAAATCGCATCACAATGTAGGTGGCTTACCAGACTTTATGAAGCTAAAAGTTGTGGAGCCTTTAAAAACCTTATTTAAAGATGAGGTGCGCAGAGTAGGCCGAGCCTTAGGAATTAACCCTGATTTATTAGGCAGACATCCTTTTCCAGGTCCAGGTCTGGCAATCAGAATTTTAGGCGATATTAGCCCAGAAAAAGTTAGAATATTACAAGAGGTGGATGCCATCTTCATCAATGGACTAAGAGAGCACGGCCTGTACGATCAGGTTTGGCAAGCAGGCGCAATGCTCTTGCCCGTGCAGTCAGTTGGTGTAATGGGCGATGAAAGAACTTACGAGCAAGTGGTTGCTTTACGAGCCGTAGAAAGTACGGATGGTATGACCGCTGATTGGGTTCATTTACCTTATGAATTTTTAGCAGAGACTTCAAATAAAATTATAAACCGCGTAAAAGGCGTAAATAGAGTGGTATACGATATTAGCTCTAAGCCACCAGCAACAATAGAATGGGAGTAATTTTAAGAGTTTTTAGTTTAACTGTCCTACTTTTCACATCCTCATTTTTGCTTGCGCAAGATGGGCTTAAACACCTTATTCATGTCGTGAAGCCTGGGGAAACTCTCTATGGTATAGCGAAGAGTTATAATATTTCGATTGAAGAACTGATGCAGTTTAACGACGAGATTAATAACATGCAAGCGATAAAAGAAGGCTCAAGATTATTAGTCCCCGATCGTAGAGAGGAGTCTGAAGAGCTTCAAAGTGCGAAGCAATTGGCAATCGATAGTCCCGATACCAAATATCGCTATCATAAAGTTGAGCCACAAGAAACCATTTACTCCCTTGCACGTCAATACGGAATTAGCAACGAAGACTTGATTGCGGCTAACCCTGAAATTGCCAAGGAGGGTTTAAGAGCAGGCTCTCTTTTGAAGATTCCAAATACTCAAGAAGCAAGTTCAAAGGAAGCTGCCCCACACGCTAATGATAGTGCTTACTTTTACCATGAAGTAAAAAAGCAAGAGACCGCTTATAGCCTAGGAAAGTTGTATAAAATTACTATTGATAGTCTCTATATTTTAAATCCTACTATTAAGGACGGCCTCAAACTGGGACAGCAGTTAAAGCTTCCAAAAAACCGCGAGCGTCATATTAAAAAGACCCATACTCCTGCAGCCATAAAGCCAAAAGCTGATAGTACTGCCTTAGTTAAGCCCAAGGTGCAAGACACTGTTAGCGCTGATAGCGATTACATGCTTTATAAGGTGAAAAGTGGTGATACTTTTTTTAATCTGAAGCAACGATATTTCGTTAACCAAGAGGAGCTTTTAGCAATAAACCCAGAGTTACAAAAGGGTTTGATTGTGGGAAAGTATATCATTATTCCTAAAAAGCAAGAGGCCGCGGAAATAACATGGCTCGATAAACTATTAAACAAGGCCGAAACAGAAGTTGAACTTGCTCAGCCTCCATTATCGGGCGAGACGGTAAACAAGAAGCAAAATTTAAATAGTCCAGAAGAAGAAGCTAAAAAGGAAGTAGAACACCCGGGAGATAGCATTTTAGTTGATACAGCCAAGGAGTATAGAGTAGGAGTAATGCTTCCTTTTCGATCTAGTCGCTATCCCGATAGCCTAGATATTTACAGTTTTTATCCGCACAGGGATACCGAAATGGCAAGCCAGTTTTACTTCGGTTTTAAACTAGCAGCAGATTCACTTGCGAAGAAGGGAATGCGCCTAAGCCTAAAGGTTTTTGATACCGAAGGGGATTTAAAAGTTACTAAAGGATTTCGTGAAGAGTTACTAGAATCTCAATTAGATTTAGTGGTGGGCCCAGCTTACAATAAAAACTCTGAGTATATCGCCGACGAATTGAAGGAAAGTGGAGTGCCTGTAATTAGCCCATTGAGTAAATCGGTAGATATTTCGAGTAGGCCCAACTTAATTAAAATGGTGCCAGATAAAGAAGCAAAAGCGGGCACTATTGCAGATTTGTTAAACTCAAAATTTTCTTCTGCAAATATCCTTTTCGCACATTGTGGCAAAAGTGAGCAGGTAGATAATGTGAAAGCAATTATGGCTCGGCTGGAACCACGTGAAGATGCTTTCGTGAAGGCTATGGAAGATTGCGAGGAGCTTGCCAATAAAGCATTACTTCAAGAAAACCTCTCTATGGAAGGTATAAAAGTGGTCGTATTAATGAGTGAAGACCCTGTCTTTATATCGGATATGATTTCGAAATTATATTCCTTAAAAGACACCGCAATTCATTTAATCGCAAGTCCATCAGTTTTAAAAAGCCCTACGGTAGAATACAGCTATATCAATGCTTTGCATTTTACTACTTATGAGGTTATAAATACTGATTACAAGGATTTAGCTACTCAGTCCTTTATTGCTAAATACAGAGAAATGTATACTGATGAGCCGAATGCTTATGCTTTTCAGGGTTATGACGCAGGCTTATACTTTTTAGAACTTCTGTGGAAGAATGGCCCTTATTTTTTGGAGTCTTTAAACAGCCAACAAAAGCTAAGTACTGGCTATAAGTTTGAACGATTGGAAGATGGAGGATTAAGAAATAGCTACTTTATTCATAGTAGCATGGAGTCCTACCAACTCTTGCGCGCCAATTAATCGCTAAGTGATTGGGTTTGAATAATTTTTTTAACTATCTTTCAGCTTAAGTTTTCTCATAATTTAAATAAAAGGGTACTTAGTGCTCTTTGGTGATGAGTTAGATCAACCATTAAATCGTACTTTAAACCAAAAGAAAAGACCGTCATCCTATTAAGGTGACGGTCTTTTTAGTTTTAGCGGTAGATAGGCATTTCTTTGTCCTTTCTATATTGCAAGAAGCTATAAAAATTTTTAGCCTCCTTGCTCTAACCTTGATAACTCTTCGTCTACTAAGCCTTGTAGCTTGGAGGCATTTCTAATTTCTTCAGCAGTTTTTGCCATTTTAACAGCTTCTCTAATATCCATTTTAGCGGTGCTAAAATCTTTCAAGAGATAAGAAGTATAGGCAACGAGCATTCGACTCTTAAAACTAGGCAATCTGCGGTCAGATAATTTAGCAGCTTCATTGGCCGCAGATAGCGCTGGGTCAGAGTTATGAGTTTCTACCAGGTTATAGGCGGCCTCAAAGATGTACTCCGCGGCACTATCTGAAGGCTGCAATAGCTTACCGTATTTTTCGATACCCTTACTCCACGTTTTAAAATGACCTGTTTCTAAGCCGTAAATATTGTAAGTTCCAAAGCTCAACTCAAAAGCACTGTTCTCTCCGGCAGGGTCTAAAAGAATAAAATTATTTACAAAATCTTCAAGCAGAACGCTATCTTTATTTTGAATGGCGAGTTCTAGGTTATAGGAATAAGCCGATTTAAAGAATTCACTAAAACTAAAGTCGTTAAGAGTTTTTTGTAGAGCAGCACGATTTTTATAGACCAGCATCGGATAAGGGGTTTCAAAATCTACTCCGTAATTTGCTAAAACTTGCGCTGTTGGTTGGGTATATAATTCGGCACCGCTTTTTGTATTTATAAATTCTAGGGCGAGCTGGCTAGTTTTGTTAAAGTCGAAATTAAGACTATAAATATCCAGCAAACGTATCCACTCCGCATCACTTAATTGGTAGTTATTATACTTAAGTAAAAGACTGTCGTATTCTCCTTTTTTTCCATAGGTACTGGTGAGTTCCGCACTTAGTTGGGCTGCGTTATAATATCCTTCTAATCTGTTTAGAACGAGTTCGTCAGGGTTCATTAGGAAAAATGTAGGTGCGGTAGCTATTTCAAAAATACTAGCGTAGCGTGCTCCCATTTCTTCGTTTAAATCGATAGCTAAGCAGGTATAATTTTTAGAAGCACTTACTACAGAAGGGTTTGAGAAAACATCGTCAAAGAACATTTTTTTGAAATCACCGTCGTCGTGTAAAGCAACAAACATCATCGAGTTTCTTTGTTGAACGGTATTTAGTACGGCCTGATAATCTTCGATATCTTCTACTGCAATAAAGCGAATTTGTCCAAAGGAGCTGATGCTTAAAAGGAGGGAGAAAAGGAGGCTTAAAATCTTATTCATGGTGTTGCAAAATTTTGGCTTAGATAGATATCAAAATTGGGGCCCTTTTTGTTGTCGACCCAGAATGAAACCCCAGTGCCTAGTTCTATAAAAGGAGATAAAATATTGGCACGATGTCCTTTTGAGTCCATCCAGCCTGCTAGACATTCTTGGGCAAGAACTTTATAAGTCTTATTCTTTATAATCTTTCCATCCTTATTGGTTATCCCCCTTTTGGTAAAAAAATACTCTTCTTCCGCAGGAATATCGAGGAGATAAAAGCGGGCAATATTTTCACCTAAACCGCGAAATTCACCTCCAAATAGGCCCACCCGATCGCCAAGTGTTCTACTATTTTTCGGTTTGCGCCAATTATGACTTAAGTTCTCGGACTCCGCCATTAAATCAGCTTGGTGTCGTGCTGCTTTATGTAAGGTAGAGTTCCATTTTAAAGCATTCTTACCTCGGGCTATACGGATATCATTAGTTGCGTGAAAAAGAGCGATTTCAAGTAAATCTCGATTAAAATTATCGACGTTGATAAAGCTATCGAGGGCGGGATGGGACCAAAAGTCCTCGGAATTCATCGAAACCCAATCTTCTTGCGCATCTACCGAAAGGGAAAAAAACAGAAATAAGAGAGAAAGTATGTAGCCTCGCATAAGGCTAATTTATGAAAAGATCTTGGCGTGATTGGGGCCTTTCTGGGAAACGCAAATTAAAGCCTTCTAAAATCTTTTGATCTTCAGGTATTTTATCCATCGGGTGCATTTTGCCCTCAGATTTTTTTATGTCTGTAATTTTCTTCAATTCGCTATCCTTCAGGTAAATGATAATATTACTGCTGAGAGTACGGTTCATTCCAATATAGGTACCGTCTTCTTCTTTAGGATAGTAAACCGTTTGGGCATTACCATTTACATACACCCTGCGCAATTCCTTATCCTTAAACTTCCCGAGCATTTTCCGACCTTTCACTTGGTTAAAGCGTAGGCTATCGCTTTTACTGACCATAAAGGCATTGCTAATTACTTTTAGTGTATCAGGCTCATTATTAGTGTTTAGCATATAAATGGTATCGCCAGTAATTTGCGTGCTATCATTCCAAATTACGGGTTGGCGGTACATTCTAAAAGTCGAGTCGGCACTGCTATAACTTAAGGAATCGCATTTACCTTGCATGTCGGTGCGAAAAAAGCGGACATCATAAAAGATATGTAATTCTCGGCTTTCAGTACCCAAGCTATCTATCACCTTATAAGAGTACAAGGTATCGCCATGAACATGTAGACTATCCCCGCCGTCGTCCACAATGGTATAAAGAGGTTCTTTAGTAACGTAGGCGCTGTCTGAAAGACCAAAATACTCGCCATAATTACCTCTAATTAAATACTTTTCAATGGTATCGTGAATTAAAACATTACCGAAAGCCTCACCATACTCTCCCTGCTTCTCGTAGTATAAACTATCGCCGGTAAGGTATTTAGGGCCATCATAGATAAAGGCATTTTTATTAAACTCAGCGATGTTGGAAGTGGTATTATAGCGACCATTTTCGCAGTAGATTTTACTGCTATCACTGAGAATGGTGGTGGGACCTGTAAAATAGGATACACGCGTTTCGCTATGATAGTCTAGCGTATCGCTATACATAGTGTATTGCGGATTAGTTAGCACCACGGAATCTTTAAAGCTAAAAAGTTTGGAGTTGCTATTATAGTAGCCTTTTACGCTGGTTAAAGTATTCTCATCGTTGGTTACCTTTCCTCCGGTATAATAATAGGCTAAATCGGTTTCACGATTTAGCTCTAAGCGATCAGTTATTAATGTCATTTCTGGGTCGCGAAGAACTACCTCTTTACCGGTTACAAGAGCTAATTTGGTTTCTCCCGAATATTCTAGGTAGTCTCCCGTTAAGAATAGAGTATCCCCCTGATTGATTCGAATATTTTGAAAGGCACGAATACGATTTTCGCTCGAAAAAAGCCAAGCCGAATCACAATCCATTAAGGCCCCTTCATGCTCAAAAATAACATTACCAATTAAGCGATTCTTCCCTTCTGATTTAGAGTAAAACCCCTTGTCAGCTTGACGGATATTAATCTTTTTAGCAGCTTTTTCTTGC
>CBFHVV010000045.1:0-23567 GCA_965658965.1 Croceimicrobium sp. | reverse complement strand
TTTTTGCCGCCATAAAATTTCCTTAATCGTTGGTTTTACTCTGTATCAGAATAAAAACTTGTTATTTGGATAACGCCGCGCATGAATTTCAGCCACAGTCTCATAAAGGCGATTTTTCAGATCCTCAAGGTTGTCTTTTTCCGTGGCTGAGATAAAAATAGCTTGTCGATCAGTTTGGGCAAACCATGTTTTTTGCCACTCCTCAATTGTAAAATGCCGATTATTTAGACGTGGGCTTAAATCATCGGGATCAACTTTCTCCGCCTCATAAGCATCAATCTTATTGAAGATCATGATGACCGGTTTATCAGTACCGTCAATTTCTGCAATGGTGCGATCTACAGTTTCTATATGCTCTTCAAAATTAGGATGGGAGATATCTACAACGTGCATCAAGACATCTGCTTCTCTTACCTCGTCTAGAGTAGATTTAAAGGATTCTACTAGTTGAGTAGGTAACTTACGAATGAAGCCAACCGTATCGCTTAAAAGAAAAGGCAAATTATGAATCACTACTTTTCGCACCGTTGTGTCTAGCGTTGCAAATAATTTATTCTCTGCAAACACTTGCGATTTACTTAAAAGATTCATGATGGTAGATTTGCCAACATTGGTGTACCCAACTAGAGCAACTCGTACCATGCTTTCGCGGTTACTACGCTGAATAGACATTTGCTTATCTATTTTTTCCAGCTTCTTTTTAAGTAGGGATATTTTATTGCGAATAATCCTTCTATCTGTTTCAATCTCTCGTTCTCCCGGACCTTTCATCCCAATACCCCCTTTTTGCTTACTAAGGTGCGTCCACATATTGGTTAAGCGTGGAAGAATGTATTGATACTGAGCCAGCTCAACCTGCGTGCTGGCATAGGAAGTTTGGGCTCGATTTGCGAAAATATCGAGGATTAAATTGGTTCGATCTAAAACCTTAATTTCAAATAATCGCTCTACGTTTTTTAATTGAGAAGGCGAAAGTTCATCGTCAAAGATGGCCAAATCAATATCGTGCTCTTTAATGTAAGCACCAATTTCATCCATCTTTCCTGAGCCTAAAAAGGTCTTAGGATTGGGGCTTTCTAATTTCTGACTGAATCTTTTTAAGCTATCAGCTCCAGCTGTATCGGCTAAAAAAGCTAATTCATCTAAATATTCCTCTAGTCGTTCTTCGGTTTGAAATTGGGTGATGGCACCGATTAACACGGCTCTTTCGCGACCTTCTTTCTTTTTTTTGATTTCTAGCATAAAATTAAGCTAGCCAAGTTTCCCAAGGAATTCTCGAGACAATGAGAATAAGTGCAATAAGGAAGCTTAGGCCTAGTGTAGCAAACTTTTTAGTATTATTTTCAGTTCTTTTTGCCTTGGAATAAGCAAAAGTGATTAAACCAATGGCGATAATCATTACGCTAATATGCTCTACGGCATAGAGACGTAAGGCGGGCTCTTTCATAAAGCCCTCAACTTTAGTGTAAGCAAAGCCTCTTGGACCAATAAAGTAAAGAATTAGTCCAAAAACTAATTGTAAGTGGCTTAATATTAAAGTGATTAGTCCAAGTACTTTGTCAAGCTTAGTAAATTCACTTTTTCCTAGATATTTTACTAGGTAAATAATAGTACTGATTACCAGGATAGGTAAGAGTAAATAAGGGATGGAAGAGTGGAGGTGTTGTAGACCTGTTGTCATATTAGTTCTTTTAATACAAAGATAATGACCTTAGGCTTCCTTACTACCAATTAGCTTGCTTAGCTCTTATTTTTTTCCAGTACTTCATCTAAAGAATTGATAATGTAGTCTTGCTTACTCTTGTTTAGAAAGTAAAGGTCGAAGTTTCTAGACTTTTTCTCACCTTGGTAGGATTTCAAGGTTAAGGTTAATTTGTGCTTAAGAAAGCCCTTATCAACTTTATAGTCGATGAGGATGTTTTTCGCAAACTCGTAATGCTTGTGTTTTTGGCTCTCAAAAGGGCCGAAAATTAAACTTCTAGTATCAATGTGAATAATCTCGTACTCATCCTCATAAGAGAAAAAGGTCCAGCGCGTGATGGCTAATAGCACTAATAATGCAAGGCTAAAAATGGCTAATTCATGTTGTGCGAAGAGCTCTGAAAGGCTACCTGGAAGGAAACTTAAAATAATGTCAATAAAAAAGGTGATGGTTAGGAATATGGCAAACCACCACATAGAAGTGAAAAGAGTTTTGTTGCTTATCTTCATAGAGAGTTTCTCTCAATCGTTTTTTAAAACTAAAGATTAATATTTTTTATTAATCTAATAGAATTACTAAGTATTTCGAATTTTTCCAAAACTCCCCCGAATTTGAAATAGAAATACTTGTGGTTAATTCATTTTCTTTCACATATACGTAGCTTTCGCTAGAATGGTTTGAAAGTAGCTCGACTTTTTTTCTACCGCCCTCTATTGGAATGTTATTGGTCTCTCTAATATCAATCTGTGTGAAATATTCTTTGTTAAAATCATCAGTAATGGTTTCGGTTCTGCCAATCCCAATAAAACCACCTTCTTTATTTACAATACCCGCCTCCTTTAATTCTTTATAGGTACCAATGGTATAGTAGGCAGTATTAAGTGCTTCTTTTTGATTTTCAATTAATCTTCTCTGGGCTAAACTTGCTTCGGTTAGTATTCCTACCTTGGAGTTTAGCTGATCCATCTTGAAGTTAAGGTTGGCTAAATCATTTTTCAATACCAGAATTTGTTCGTCTTTGGCTTCAATTTGGCGATTTAAATTTTCAACCATTTTCAAGTACTTCTTGCTTTCACTCTTACTGCTACCCAGCTTTTTCTTTAAGTCAGCAATTAGTTCCTTATTCTTTTCAATAATATCATTAATCGCTTCAATGTCTTCTAATACTTGTTCGCGCGCAAGCTGTGCGTTCTCTAAACCACCCTCCTGAGCATTGCGGATAGACTCTTCACGTTCTCGAATAGCGGTTAAATTTTCCTGAACTTGTGCAAAAGTGCCAGCAAAATCATCAAGGTCTTGATCTTTCTCAAGGTCTTGTGATTTCAATTCCTCCAGTTCCTGCTTAAGGGCTGCATTCTCTTTTTTTATATCATCATTACAGGCACCGAGTGTGAGTGTGAGAATGATAAATGTTAAGATTTGCTTCATAATTGGTGTTTATTGCACTTTTAGGGTGGAAATATAACTAATTAATCCTTGGGTGCTGCAGTCTTTGTCGCTTTTGCCACCATTTTGTAATAATGGCAAAATGGTGTTAGCGAGTTGCTTTCCAAGTTCAACCCCCCATTGGTCAAAAGAGAAAATGTTCCAAACAATTCCTTGGACTAGAATTTTATGTTCGTAGGCGGCAATTAGCTTTCCTAGGTTTTCGGGGTTTAGTATATCACCTACAATAGAGGTTGTAGGTTTATTTCCTTCGAACTCTTTAAAGGGACTAAGGCTCGCAATTTCTTCTTTGGATTTACCTGCAGCTTGCAGTTCTTGCTCAGCTTCCTCTTTAGTTTTACCTACCATTAAAGCTTCGGTTTGCGCTAGAAAGTTTGATAGTAATTTGGCATGATGATCTCCTAGGTCGTAGTGACTGCGAGCAAATGCGATGAAGTCTGCGGGAATGAGTCTCGTTCCTTGATGCAGCAGTTGAAAAAAGGCATGCTGACCGTTGGTGCCGGGCTCGCCCCAAATGATGGGTCCCGTTTGATAGTTCACCTTCTGCCCAGAGCGATTAATATTTTTACCGTTACTTTCCATATTACCTTGTTGGAAATAGGCAGCAAAACGATGCATATTTTGGTCGTAGGGTATAATGGCCTCACTTTCGGCACCTAAAAAGTTTACGTTCCAAATTCCAATGGCCGCCATTATTTGGGGAATATTTTCTCTAAAAGGTGCTTTCGCTAGATGCGTATCCATATTATACGCCCCTCTTAATAATTTTTCAAAGTTCTTATAGCCTAAACCACAGGCTACCGTTAAACCTATGGCACTCCAAAGAGAGTAGCGACCGCCAACCCAGTCCCAAAAACCAAACATATTAGTTGTATCAATTCCAAATTGACTAACTTTTTCACTATTCGTAGAAACAGCTACAAAATGCTTGGCTACATCTTCTTCACTAGCCTCGGACCTTAAAAACCAAGCTCTGGCGGAGTGTGCATTAGTCATCGTTTCCTGAGTGGTAAAGGTTTTAGAGGCGATGACGAATAAAGTTTGCGCGGGATCTAGATGCTTCAAGGTTTCACTGATATGAGCGCCATCTACATTAGAAACAAAGTGACATTGAATATGGTTGTGGTAAGGCTTAAGCGCTTCGTAAACCATTTGTGGGCCTAAATCGCTTCCTCCGATGCCAATGTTGACGATATGCTTTATAGTTTTCCCCGAAAAACCTTTCCAATTTCCGCTAATCAATAAGTCGGAAAAGTCTTGAATTTGTTCTAAAACTGCACGAACTTCACTATTAACTTCTTTGCCGTTTACATAAACAAGCTCGTCTCCAAGATTTCTCAAGGCGGTGTGCAGTACTGCACGATTTTCGGTCTGATTAACCGCCTCTCCTTTTAACATCGAAGCTATAGATTTCTCTACCTTACACTCTTTAAAAAGTGCTTCAAAAAGATCTAATGTTTTTTCGTTGATCAAATTTTTCGAAAAGTCAAAAAGCATTTTATCGTGCTTTAACTTAAACTTTTCGAAACGCTTAGGGTCCTCCGAAAACATCTTTCGTAAATGTAATCCCTTGATTTCCTTCGCGTGAACTTCTAAGTCTTGCCAGGCGTTAGTCTTAGTAGGATCTATAGTTGAAAACATCGATTTGATTAATGTTAAAATTTACTGCGAAGTTAAACTTCCTTACTATTTTAGCCGAGAAATTTTTTTATGAATACAGACACCGCTAGAACTTCAATCGTTCGCTTTCCCAAACCCACTGCAGAGTCATTCAGTATAGAGTTACGCAAGAGAGTAAATAACTATTTTAAGGACAAGTCTATTGCTCCTAAAGCAAATGGAGCAATGAAATTTAAGACGATCGCTATGCTTAGTCTTTACTTTTTGCCTTATATCGCTATGTTGGTTTTTAACCCTCCTGTATGGGCCGTGATCCTTACTTTTATTATTATGGGCTTCGGAATGTCAGGAGTTGGTATGTCGGTTATGCACGATGCTGCTCATGGCGCTTATGCTAAAAGTCCGCGGATTAATAACTTGGTGGCTTCTAGTATATATTTGATTAGTGGGAACCTAACCACTTGGCAGTTACAGCACAATGTATTGCACCATACCTACACGAATATAGAGGGCTTAGACGACGATTTAGATACTCATGGACTTTTAAGGTTGCACCCCAGTCAACCCTTTAAAAATCGTCATAAATTTCAGGTTTTTTATGCCCCTTTACTTTACAGCTTATTAACGCTGAATTGGGTTACCATGAAAGATTTTTCTCAGCTGATCCGCTACAATAAGCAAGGGGTAGCGAATTTTACTAAGAAACAGTTGAAAGCAGAGTGGTACAAGCTAATTATTAGCAAAGTAGTTTACTTTACGCTCTTTCCTGTATTGCCGATTTTATTGCTAGATGTGGCTTGGTTCGTTCCTTTAATTGGCTTTGCTTTAATGCATGTAATTGCAGGTTTTATCTTAAGTTTTGTGTTTCAACTGGCCCACGTGGTAGATCATGTAGAGACAGAAACCATTCCCGAGGAGAAATTAATGGGGGATGCTTTTTTAGAACACCAATTGAAAACAACTTCAGATTTTGCTCGTCGCAGTAAATTGGTAGGATGGTTTGTAGGAGGTTTGAACTTTCAGGTGGAACACCATTTATTTCCTCATATCTGTCATATTCATTATCCTGCCATTAGCGAGATAGTTAAGAAAACAGCTCAAGAGTTTAACCTTCCCTATTATGAGCACCGCACGCTTATGGAAGCAGTACGGGCTCACTTAAATAGTTTAAGAATGTATGGGCGGCCAGAAGTGGCTTAGACCTAGCATTTTCAGCTAGCCATTTACCGCTTGTACTGCCTTAATTTGGCCTGGTAGCATTTGCTGTAGCATGTTTTCGATGCCATTTTTAAGGGTAGCGGTACTAGATGGACAGCCCGAGCAAGCGCCTTGTAGTAATACACTTACAACGCCTTCTTGATGGTTTAAGAATTTAATATTTCCGCCATCAGACTCCACTGCGGGTTTTACATATTCATCTAGGAGAGAGACAATTTTCTCGTCTATGGCATCCCAGTCCGACTGGGGTTTTTCTTCGGGATGAACATAAGCAATAGCTTCCTGGGGCTCACCTTCTTCCTGTGTGTTATTTACTGGGAGCAGGGCCTCATCGATAACTTTATTTCCTTGGGCAAGGTAATCTCTAATGATCTCGCGAATTTCGAGAGTTACTTCATCCCATTCAATGATGTCGTATTTGCTAATAGCAATGTAATTGCTGCTAATAAAAATCTCCTTAACAAAAGGGAAGTGAAAAAGTCGTGATGCTAAAGGCGATGGCTTTGCTTCTTCAATATTTTTGAACTCTACCGAGTCAATCTCAAGCAGGCGCTTATTTGCTACAAACTTTAGTACCGATGGGTTTGGGGTCATTTCTGCGTAAATGCTTACGGGTACTTTTTGTTGTTCCATTTTTCTGATTTTATGCAAAGATAGCCGCTAATGAAATGGATTTACAAATCATTTGTTTTTACTTTATCGCCATAAATAGAAATGATATGGCTTTACTAAAAATGGTGAAAGGCAAGGTGCCACAAATGGGTGAAAATTGCTTTCTAGCAGATAATGCCACCTTGGTCGGAGATATAAGTATGGGTGAAAATTGCAGTATTTGGTTTGGCGCAGTTTTGCGTGGCGATGTGCATTATATTAAAATGGGAAATAAGGTGAATGTGCAGGATAATGCGACCCTGCATTGTACCTATCAAAAACACCCCTTGGAAATTGGCAATAATGTTTCCATTGGTCATAATGCGATTGTACATGGTTGTACCCTTCACGATAATGTTTTAATTGGCATGGGGGCAATAGTTATGGATGCAGTAGTGGTGGAAAGCAATAGTATTGTTGCGGCTGGAGCGGTGGTTTTAGAAGGGACCCGAATTAAGTCTGGAAGTGTTTATGCAGGGGTGCCGGCAAAGAAGGTTAAGGATATAACACCAGAACTGATTTCGGGTGAAATAGACCGTATAGCTAGTAATTATTTAATGTATAGTACTTGGATTGAGGATCCTAAATAGGGCGATTTAATTTAACTGAAGAAGGGCAGCCTCGATTAGTCCGTCGCGACCTAAAGAATAGTCGCTAGTGTCGAGGTTCAGCGGAATTTCGGGTGCTACCCCCATTTCAATATCTCCCCCCGAGGGAAGAAAGCTGCGCGTGCTAGAAAAACGATAGACCCAACCATTGGGTAATTCGTAATCAACTGGTAAACCACCGCCACCACCAGTGGTGTCCCCTAATTGTATTACTTGTGCTTGGGATTTTAAGATTGCCGCAAAGGTGTTTGTAGCCGAATAGCAGCTCCTATTAGTTAGTAAAATGGTTTTCTTAATGAAGTTTGGTCGCTCGCTAGGAGAGAAGGTATATTGTAAGCTATTGCCAAAGTCATTAGCCCCAGGGCCAATTTTTTGATCGGTAATTAGGGCGGGGGCGGTGTTTTTAATAAACCGTTTGGCTAGACTAAAAGCGTTATTTAAACTACCACCTCCATTGTTACGCAGGTCTAAGATAAGGCCTTTGGCATCCTTAAAATAGTTGAAAATATAGTCTAGTTGTTGGCTGCTAAAATTACTACTAAAGCTACCATAATAGAGATAGGCGATGCTGTCTGCGAGGTATTTATAGTGAATGCCACCGGCAATCTGATAATCTTGCTTCAGGTAGTTTCTTTCAATGATTTCCCAATTAAAGTTTTCAGGCGAATTAAGATACCATTCCCAATAACGGCTAAGATCAAAGGGAGCAGTTAAATTAACATGTCCATCGCGTAAAGCGAAAAGCAAACTATCTAAAGCAGCAAATAGTTCCTCATCGCTACTTTCCTGGCTAAGTGATGCGCGGTAAACAACTCCTAGAGAGTCCCAGTTGATATTTTTCAATTGGAAGTAGGCATAGCGTTCATCCAAGCGCTCCCATAAGTTGTCGTAGTTGCTTAAAGGACTATTACCAGGTTCTTCCTGCCGCAGTGCTTCTTCACAGGAAGCGAATGTTAGAAGGACTATAAACGAAACAATTGCTAGCCTCATAATTTAAACATCAAATGAATCATTAAGTAATGTTGGGCCTGCGAAAGGTAGTTAAGACTGTTGAGCTGGGCATAGTTCCAATGATATGAAAGGCGTACTTGATTGCCATTAGCCAAAGGATAGACCAAATTATGACGCAGTTCTAAGTGCCAGAAATCTCCTATAAAGCGGTGTGCTTTAAAGCCTGATTCATCCTTAAAGGACTGACGAGTGTAGCCAGGCATAATTAGGTAAGAAGCCACAGGAAGGTTAAGCTCGCTTTGCCACGCGAGGGGTATCTTGGTGTTCCAAAGCTTCAGTTGAGGGCGAAATTGCCAGGCCGCGCTAAAACCATAACTTATAAAGTTCGAAAAGCTTAGAGCACTATTGCGGTAAAGGTTATGACGTCGGTAGCCAATTAAATTGGCAGAACTTAAGCCCAAGAATAGAGCTTGTTTATTCTTATTGACTAGCCGATAGCGTAAACTGTAATTTAATGATCCTGTAAGTGAGGTAGTTTGATTAGCCACTTCTATTAGTGAACGCGGACTTTGCCAACCAAGGGCAATATGCCCATCAAAATTATTTTGCCACGGTCCATGCTGACTGTGCCACCCTATACCAGCCGCGCCAGATAGTCCTTGGTAAATTAAGGGGGAGACGAAATCATCTTTGAAGCTTTCAATTTGTCCGCCTAAGCCAAAAAGGATGAATTCGCCTTCAAAGAGGTTTTGCGCCTGAGGCTTAAAGCTGATAATCGATAAGAGACTGAGGAAGAAAAGCTTTCTCATTTTAATAGAATAGCAGTCGAGAAATCACTTTTAAGTTGAAATAATTGATCACTTAAACTCGGTGGCCCAAAAGTGCCTCGTGCATTATTGCTAAATCCGTATTTTTCGGTGGGGATACCAGTAAAGGATTTATCGATTTTTTTATTATCGTTAGCATCATGGTAAGCGGCTAGGGCATAAGATCCAGCTTCAAGCTTTAGCTCAATTGCTAAGGGCTGCGTATCCGCCGGAAGGCTTAAAAGCTTCACTTCTTCACCTTTTGAGTTTTTAATGCGAAGCATTATATTTCCACTTTTGCTGGTGGTGCCGCTAAACTTGATGCTTAAAGTATGGGACTCTTTTTGAGCATGGGCAGACAGGGAAAGTAAAAGTGTAAAAAGACAAGAGAAAAGACTTGATCTAAGCACTGGCTTGATTTTATCTAAGCAGCACTACACTGCCTTGCTTACTAATTTTTTCGGGACGGGAATTACCACGATTGGTATAGCTATGAAGCTCTGCAGAGATCTTGTAAAGGTACAAGCCTTGTTGCAGGTAGTTATTTTGATATTGACCATCCCAAGCTTTGCTTGGGTCCATATCCTTACTCTCATAAACCATTTGACCCCAACGATCAAAAATTTGAATTTCATAATTCAAAACTTCGCAATCTTCACTCACGCTTAATACGAAACGATCATTAATATTATCGCCATTCGGCGTAAAGGCATTGGGAATATATAAAGGGCAAATACCAGTATTTGATCGCGTATTAGGCGCTTGAGCATGACCTTGTAAAAAGGCGGCTATCATTAAAATGGCGATATAAAGTAATTTGCTCTTCATGGATTAACATCAAATGTACTTTTTTCTTTTGAAACGAAGCTTCAATTTTAGCACTATGCCTACCTAAATGTTTTAAGGAGGCAATTTCTGATTAATCGAAATCTAAGGTTAATTTAAAGCGTAAGATTCTGCCATTGCCAGCATCAGCCACGTAAACTACTTCATTGTCGTAGGCTACAGCCATGGGCTCTTTAAAGTTAGTAAAGCCGCTACCGGTTCCGCCAAAACTAGCTTTTACATAACGGTCTATGCCAGCGGCGGCTGGAGGTCGAACTCCTTCATAACCAGTAAAGGAAAATTGATACAAGGAATCGGTTTCACTATCTACAACAAATAAAAATTGGGTTCCATCTCCCGCAAGGGTAATATCGGTGGGTTGCTGAAACTTAAAAGGGGAGTTGATAAAACCGTCGGCTTCAGAGGTATCGCTTGAAGCAAGAATTTTAGGTCTATATTCTGCACCAAACTCTCCTTCAATAAATTCAATATACTGCACTTTTAGGGCATTGTCGGCATCGAGGGAAGTGTAGAGGAAATCGCGACTTTCTTGGGCTCCAAACTGTGGTGGCTGGGTTAAAGAAGTGATTCCAACGGGCTGAGAGAAAAAGTCTCTAAAAAAGCCCGAAGAAGTTTGTATTGATAGGGGAGAAACAAGCTGATCTTGGTTGTCGAAATATAAAACCGCATCATTAGGGCCTAAAGGGCCAGAAGAAATCTCCGGACTATTTGGGTCTGGGTCGGGATTTCGAATGTATTGCCGGCTTACATAATAGCGATTGTTTTGATCGGGATTAGAATTACTTCCGACTACAGCAATTTTATTAAGTTTTACAAAGTCAATGGTTTTACGCAAGGGGTTACTTTGGGTAAAGTAAAAAGGGTGAATGATACGTTTTACGATACGTGCGTTATTTAAGTCATATCCGCCAGAACCGCCCACCATACGCAAACGATAGATGGTAGAAAAAGTAAGGTTAGTATCGCCGTTGGCAGAACTGTAAAGGGAGTCGTAAGTGCCTACCACTAAAAGATCAAAGCGTCGATCTTGGGCTACCGAACTTGCACCCGGTATAAATTTTCGCCCTACAATATTACCCGCAATATCCATGGCAATAACTTCTTCGGTACCCTCGTCTACCACGTACATTAATTGATCAAAACCAGTGCAAATGTCCACGGGCTTTACAAAATTGTCTAATACTGGGAGAATGGGAACATAAGCAATATCGCGAATGCTATTGTCGGGCGGAACGTCGATAAAGTCTAAATCTGTTTTATTGCCTAAATAATCTTCACAAGCACTTAGGCTTAGTAAAGCAATAAAAAGGGCGCTAAGGGGAAGGAACTTTTTCATCTTAACGTTCGGTGGTTTTTAAAATTTGTACACGCAGCCCAATGGAGTGTTGTAAACCAATAAAATTAGTGGGATTAGCTGCGTAATCGATATAGAGCGGGTGATTGCCCAAGCGGGTTTTAACACCAAAGCCAAAGGTAGGTAGGTCTCGATCCCGCACGCTAATGCGGTAACCAGCTCGCACAAAAAGGTGGTCTAAATACTTGTATTCAAGGCCAGCGCTATAATTTTCGGCATTATCGTTAGGGTGATTAAGCTGAGCTGCCGCAAGAAGGCTGTGCTTATCTTTTTTCCAAGCATTTAAGCTTAATCCTAGTTTAAAAATAGTAGGTACCGAATTGGATTCTAGCCCAATTCCTGTATTGCGATTGAAAGTTACTGGAATATCTTTATCACTCCCCAAACCAGAGTTTCCGCCAAAATTTTGCACCATTACGGCGAATTTTAAATCACGAAAATCGGTTTTGTATAAAAAGGCTAAATCTACTGTAGCATTGCTATTATGAAAGCCAGCCATGCCTTCGTAAATGTATTTTACGGTTACCGCTGCACTGAAAAGACTAGATAGTTGGCGAGCATAAGTGGCTCCAACTGCAATATTAGAAACCGATATTTGGCGGCCAGTGCCCATGGGCATGAATTCGGTGCGTTCTTCCATTTCACCGCTGTTGAGACTATTCACGCTAAAGCTTAAAATGCTGGTTTTATCTTTTAGCGGAAAGTTAGCGCTCATAAAAGACTGATTAATACCACCGCCTAAAAACAAGTGACTAACAGCATAGCTCGTATTATCGAGGTCCATTAGTGCGGCAGGATTATTAATCACACTATAGGCATCTCCCGAAAGGGCTAAACTAGTGCCGCCCAAGGCAGATGAGCGAGGACTAAGGTCGTTTTTTAAAAAGCTCAAGGCAGATAGCCCCGCACGTTCGCCACCGTAATTGGGTAGTACTTGTGCTTCAAGGTACAATTGAGCCACAAGAAGAGAACTGATGATGTAAATTATTTTCTTCATCTCTAAAAGCGAAATTCTAGTCCGTATAATATTTGACGAGGAGCTAAGTAGCGTGCTGGGTTTCGGGGATCTACTCCGGCTTCTTGTGGGCCATTATAGCGAGGGTCGCGCCAGCTTAAAGGAACATCGTCTCCAAACTCGTAGGCTCTGCCAGTAACAGGATTAATGATTTGAGAGTTCTTAGCATTGGTAAGGTTTCTAACTTCCATACTAATGGAAATACCTTTACCATCCTTAAACCCTAAAGGAAGATTATAACTCAATTTTAAATCTACATTATGCCAAGGCTTAGCTTTCGCTTGAAGATATTGATCTACAATTTCTTCGTAAATAGGACGACCTAATTCATTCACTTGGCTTAGGCGTTGCGGTGTGTAGCGGAAACCAGAAGTAAATTGGTAGGAGATAAAAGCGCTAAAACCAGTAAAGTCTAAACCAAGAATGGGTAGCGTGGAGTCGGGTGCGAAAATAACGCCAAGGTTAATATTCCAAGGACGGTCGAAAGCAAGGAATTGCTCGCTGGTTAGAGAAACCTGACCGTTTTGCTCAATCTGTAAAGCCGACTCGCGGGCTGAGTTAGATTTACCGCGGGCTACCTGATAAGCGATATTAGAGAAGCTAGTTAAATAGCGCGCTATACGTACATTTAGTCCTAATTCTACACCATAAATATTGGCGTAATCTTGATTAATGTAGAAGTTTTTAGTGGTAGGACGACCAGTTTGATCGGTTACAATAACACGACGCGATACAATGTAATCGAAACGGTTGTTGTTAAAGGCGGTAACCGTTAAGCCAATGTCGCGAGTAATTTTCGATTTTAAGCCAATTTCGTAGCTAACGTTTACTTCAGGGTCTAAATCTGGGTTACCTAAACTCGATAAGAAGGAACGATCTTGATAGGTTGGATCTAAGCCAGCATATACAAAACGCGGGTGTGGCAAGCGCATGGCGTGGCCGTAGTTAAAGTACAAGACATTGTTTTCTGTAACAGGAAAGCTTACGTTAATTTTCGGGAGTAGGCGTGCTTTCCAACGTAGGCCAAAAACTTGGCTAGTTTTATCTTCATAATCGCTACGAACTTGATCAATTACCGGGGCATTTTCATCGGCAACAGCAGCATCAGCAAATTCTCCTGGTGCCCAAAAATTCATTCTTAAACCTAAGGTAGCAATAATCCCTTTATAGGAGATGCGATTCTGAACGAAGACGGCACTTTCCACAGGGTTTACTTTCCAAATATCATTACTAGAGCCAATGCTTACCGACTGGGTAGTGGTACTATCGTTAATGCGAATGGGTGCCCCAACCCAAGGACGGGTAACGTCTACCCACTGATATTCCGTTAGGGTATTTTGAATACCAAAGCTAAGCTCATTATTCTGGTTGGGAATGTAAGTTGCTTTAGCATTAAAAGTATATTCTTCTACGTAGTGATCATGCCAAGTAGAGCTTATACCGCCATTATTTACCAAACCATCGCCTACAGAAACATAATAAATGCCACGGGGATCATTGGGGTTGAAAATATCAATGGGGTAAGAAACAATGTGATCTTCGTCTAAAATTTGATCAACCGTTTGGGTTCTAAAGGGGCGGCCGTTGGCGTCTGCGCGCAGATTGGTGAAAAGACGCCCAACCGAAAAGTTAAGTCCCCAATTTTTATTAATTAAATGGTTGAGGTTTAGAGCGGTTAAATTTGAATGATGCGTATAAGTAGTAGCATTGTCTAAGTTATTGGAACGATTGTATTGGAAACCAGGCGTAAGAATGGCATCAAAGCCTACAATTTGTAAGGTCCGAGTGTTCTGATTTATATTTAAAGAATGCTGATTGGTTAGAGTAAGCTTAGTGCCAGAGGCTAATTGATAAGCGAACTTAAAGGTATTGGTATATGAGTTGGAGAAGCGTGGGGCCCAAAACTCAGGATTATTACTAAAAAGTGAGCTGTTTAATTGATCGGCTGTAGGGCCAAAATAACCATCGGAGAATAAAGCACTGGCGCTAGCAAAAAGGGTTAGTTTTTTCTTAGTACCAGGAATTGGCGTGCCAATATTTAATTCTAGACGATCGGTATTAAAGCTGCTAGCTACATTGCTATTGCCTAAATTATCTCTTTGGTAGCTGCCGCTGATGGCAAACTTTTCTCCACCTTCTCTAATTTTAGTATTTACCACACCAGAGCTACCACCGCCATATTCGGCACCTACACCACCGGTAATAAGATCAATACTTGAAACGGCAGAACTATTTACATCTACACCAAATCCTGTTCCTGCTAAAGGATCTTGGGCCGAAATACCATCTACGATATATTCGGTTTCATATACACGGGCACCGCGAATTTGCAAACCATCTTGGGTTTTTAAAACACCTGCTTGCATGCCTAAAACTTCTTGTACATCGCGCACATTCATCTGCGAGATCTCTTCTTGGCCTATGCTCACTTCACTAGCGGCAGCTTCTAAGTTTACCTGGCCTTTTTTACCAACTACGGTAATTTCATTTAAAGATTGGCTCTGTTCTTTCAGGCTTACTTCCAATACCTTATTCTCACCTGGTTCAAAGCTAATGCCGGTGTAAAGTTTTGTTTCGTAACCGATAAATTGCACTTTAACACTATAATCTTTAGGCTTGATACCGTTAATTACATAGTTGCCATTGAAGTCTGCAGCAGATCCTTTGTAGGTTCCCACTAAAACAATATTGGCACCAATAAGAGCTTCACCGCTGGCGGCATCGGTAATGGTTCCGCTTAAAGAAGCTAGTTCTTCATTTTGGCTCACAGCCGAAAAGGCCATAAACTGCAAAGCCGCAAAAAAGAGGAGTAGTCTATTTAAATTCATTGTTGAAAATATCACCGATTAATGCTTCGATATCTCCTACGTTTTTGTCAAAACGATGCAGCTCTAAGCAGAAAAATACTTGAGAAATTTTGGAGTTGCGACGGCGAACAGCTGCTACTACATCAGAGCTGCCATTCCATCCGCGGAAGCGTGTTATTTGCGCTCTGTAAAAGTCTTGCGCATCTGCCGAAGCGACCATGGGTACTACGCCAAACTCAACATTGCTAGGGCTTAAACTTGGCAGACTAGGATTTACTAAAGGAACCAAGGCGCTATCACTTACAATTCTAGCCTGACTGCTTGGAACGGTAGATAAAACAGTGGCATCAATTGGATAAACCGAGCGAATTTCGCTAATGTCTTGCGTAGTGGTTAATACGGTTGTTAAAAAGTAGTTGCCGCCGGCATCTGTAAATCGCTGGATTACTGGTGCTAGATAATCTATTAGAGGCAATTCATCGCCCGTTACCGTGTTGCGGAAGCTGGTTGCAGAAAGATTTAAGAATGCATTTTTATACTGTAAAAATATAAGCTGCACTGTTGGGTCAAAATATTTAGGCATATTGGCTCCCTGCTGGGCTCCAATATTGAAAAGGTCGAAAGAAATATTGTTGGCGTTTAGATAGCCTTTATACTCGGCCGTTGTGCTTTCACCGTGACCAGACAACCAGAGGGTTTTAACACCAGGTGTTTTTCCACGAAAGTAAAAAGCCTCGCTGGTATCCACTAAGCTAACTGCATCGGCAATATCAATAGACCGTATGTAAAGGCGGTTGCTATCGTTTACACGTAAGCCATTAAGGCTAATGGGTGCCGCAGCGGTAGAGGTACCGTAATAAATTTGTGAGGTGGCCGTACCAGTGGTTATAGCTGTGTCAGGCAGTAAGGTAAGTAGGTTTTGATTGCGATCTATTGCCTGCCAATCGCCATCATTTACTTTTATCTGAACTTCTTTTAGGCTTTCATCACCATCAGGGTCGGTGGCATTCCAGAAAAAAGTAGCGGCAATAAAAGCAGTATCTCCGGGCCCACGGTCATCTAAAAAGGCAGCCGAGGGCGGAGTATTAATTAAGGGTACGCGTAAATAGGCAGGAGTGGGGTCAGTTAAGCCGTCATTGTCTATGGCACGCACGTAAAAGTCGATATCTACCGAATCCTGACCCGGCGGGATATCAAATACAAAAGTGGAATCTTGTTCGAGAGTGTAAACCCAATCCACACCATTTAAGGAAAACTCATAGGCTTCAATAAAGCCATCTTGGTCCGAACCAAACCAACTTAAATTAACGGAGGAGTTTAAGCGGTTTTGCCCGCTAAGGTTTATGGCTTCAAAACTAAGCTGGGTTTCGGGCGCACTTTGGCCAGTAATTTCTCCTTTACGGCATGCACTAAAAAGTAAAGTGCTCAGGACAAAAAGGCTTAGTATTTTCTTCATTTTGCGCATAAACGACATCTATAAAAATGAAAAAAGGAGGAAGCCGTAGCCTCCTCCTTGAATAAAAATTATTTACTAATAACGATTCTTTCGGTGCTCAGTAAAGTTGCCTTCGCATCTTTAACCTTAAGTACATAGATACCAGCAGCCATAGGTGTGATATCCATCTCGATACGGTTAGATAGGGTGGAAGTGTTTACTAAACGTCCGTTCATATCGTAAAGCATCGCTTGAACATTTTCGCCATTGGCAGAAATGATATTCAAAAGGTTTTGCGCAGGATTAGGGAAAATTGCTAACTCAGCCTTCGCAAGCTCATTTAAGCTAACATTGGTTGGTACATTACAACCATTTGTATCGATAGGAACATTAAGACCTACAATATCAAAGTTGTTACGTGGTAATAATTTATAGTTACCAAAGCTGAACCATAAAATTCCGTGCATGGCATCCATGTCCATGGTAGGGTCGGTAATTACTGCAGGAACTTGTAAGGTACCATCATTGGTTACGTAACTGCTGTCGGAAATTAATGAAACATGTAAGCTAGAAGTCGCAGAACCACCGCTCTGGCGTCCAGCTAAAACACGAGACGATTGGCTAGGACCGAAGCTTGGATCGGTACCAATAGTATATTCAGCAAAGCCAGCGTTTTCATTGGTGATGTAAACCTTACCACCGTTAGGATTTTGGTAAGACACCAACATACCCTCGTACATTTCCATATCTAGGTTAGGGTCACTCGGATCGATTGGGGTTGGCATAATAGTTTGGCTATTAGGTAAGCCAACATAGCTATCTACATTTAAGTAAGTTACTCCAAAAGTTTCTTGTACCTGTCCAGTTACTGAAAGCATTTGATCACGGTATACATTGTCTAAATCTTGGTTAGGAATTAAAGCAATACCAGCGAAAATACTATCAGTTGGATCTTGTAGGTAAACATATTCTAAATCGCAATCTCTGCGAGCAGACGTTACAAAACCTGTAACCGTAACAGTCTGACCTGTAAATACACTTTCGCCAGTGCCATTACCGCTGTACTGAAGATCAAAGATTTTTAAGCCATTATCACGTACGCTGTAATGGTTGAAGTTAGGATTAGCCTGACTAGTAGGGCTAACTGGGAAGCTTACCGCAGAACCATCATTATCAACAGCACGAATCCAGTAGCGTACTAAAGTTCCGTTGGCTTGCGCAGGAATGTAATACTCATAAGTATTTCCAGAAACTAGGTTCATATTTGCAGAGCTGAAAGCGCCCGACATCATGCTGGCGTCGGCACTCCAGTAGATTTCTAAAGTATCAATAGTTCCGTCGGCATCGGTTACATCGGCACTAACTAATACAGAATCGCTACTAGTTACTAAGGTTGGGAAGGTAAATACATTGGTAATTGCTGGTGCAGATGCGCCAACTTGGTAATGCGAGTCGTCGAAGGGATTAATTTCATAACCACGACCAGTACCACCAGTACAGCCGTTTGCGCTATGACGTACAATTCCTTTTAAAGAAGAGTAGAAAGTACCCACAGATGGAGCTACAAAAGATCCCGTTCCAGTAGTAGAAGGAGTATTCGGGTTAACAACGGTGTGAGAAGGAGTGCGTTGCGCTAAAAAGCGGTCACTAACATTTAATACGTTTCCGTTAGCATCTTGCACATCAAAGCTTACCCGTGATCCGCTAAAAGGAGTTACCTGGATTACGGTTACGTTTTGTAATTCTACAAAGCTATTTTGCCAAAATTCGCCGCTGGTAATAATGTTTACGCGGCTAGCGTCGTTTAAGTCGCCTACAGCTAATTGCTTGGGCACAAAAGCAGAAGGCGCTAAGTCTCCAGAAGTTAAAAGGGTTACTGAGTTTACGTCTAGGGTGGTAAACTGAGTATTGCCATCAAACTGCTCAACAATACCGGTAACTTCTACTTTATCGCCCTGAAAAAGAGCGGTAAAACCAGGGATCGGTTGTAAGTTACCGCTGGCATCTGAATAAACACCCATAACTTCAATACCACTTAATGAGTCAATTACACCATTAGAGGCAGTGTCGACCATATAAATGAAAGGACGGTTGCCACCTTGAACCGAACCTGAGGCTACTTCGGAAAGACCACCATCGGTAACAACATGCGCACGAAAGCGAACGGTATCGCCTAAGTAGGAGGAAGTATCATTACAAGCAGCCAGATCGATTGGCGTGTTTATTTGCTTGATACTTACCAGAGGGTAAGTTGATTGCCCGTAAAGGGAAACCGCTGTGAATACGGTTGCTAAGAGCGTAAAAATTCTCTTCATTGATTTTGGGTTTATTTAATTATCACAAATTTTCCGGTGAAACTTTCACCACTATCTAAATCTTCTACCGAGAACATATATACTCCACGGCTAATAATTTGGCTTTCGCTTGATAAGAGATCCCAGGCATGTTCGCCACCCGAAAAGCGGTTTTCACCAGCATCCTCCGCTCCAAAGGTTCTAAACCATCGCGTGTCGGAACCATCGTAAGCTTCATCATGTCTTATCTCATCTATAAAATCTCCCCCAACAGAATACACTCTAATTACACAGCGCGCTGGCAAATTGGCGAAAATGAGCTTTCTGCTTTCCTCTTGAAAGTTAGACTGACCTTCCCAAGCAGAGCCATAATAATAGGGATTTGGATAAACGAAAGGTGCATTTTCGTCCATATTAGTATTGGCACCCGTACCGGCGAAGGCACGGTAATTATTTGCCAGGAAACTCGATTCAAGCGATTCTAAATTGCTTTCGGGGTTACCCTCATCAAAGGCGGTAACAGCCACGGCATATTGCCAGCCATTAGGGATGTTTTCTAAAGTGTATTTATACTGATAGGCATTAGTATCGCCTTCAAAATATTGGGGCTGATCTAATTTAATACTACTGAAGCCCGTTTCGTAAAAGAGCTGATTTCCAAGCATGTCATACTGCGCTGCGAGGCTAAAGTCCCGTGCCAAATCTGGAACGCCCGTTACATCAAAACCTAATTTGGAAAGGTAAATGCGGTAACCTTCAAAGTCTTGACGGTTAGAAATAGGGTCAATAGATTTTTCGGCATTGTCTGTCCAGTACACTTCTATTTTAGAGTCGCTCGGCTCAACTCGAGTTCTCGGAATATTAGGAGGGCTGGGCAAAATGAAGCGGGTTATTTTGCCATCTCCATCATTATCTTCCCCTGCGTCTAATAGTCCATTAAAATTGCGGTCCTCGCCATTATAGGCCTGTTGCGCCCAACCCGCATTGGCAATTAAGTTTTCCCTCTGTACTATGTTATTATCCTGATTAGGGTTGTCGTCTTCGTTTTTCTTGGCAAATACATAGGCAAAAGAAACTTCAATAACATCTCCAGGTGCAAACTCTTCGAATGGTCCTGCAGAAAGAAGGTCCGAGCGATTCCCGGCTACATTTAGTTCCGCTTGAAAATCGCGGCCATTACAATTAGGGGCACCAGGGTTGGCCCAACAAGGGTTTTGATTTAAGCCTTGCTCCATTTTTTGGTAACGATCGTTTTCCGACTGTGGAAAAGCAAAGTCGGCATTGAAATCGTTAAAAACCCAAGCATTGTAATTTAAAAGAAAGTTATCTAATTCCCATTCATTACTAATTGGGTTATAGTTGGAGTCTAAATCTGGGTGATGAAAACCGGTTTTATCATTAGCACCTAAAAACTTCTGACCTACATAGCTCTCCGTAAAACCTAAATCTCCCGCTGCATCATAACAGTAAGCCAGTCCCAAGGAATCCATAAAACCATTTCCCCCGCGATTAAAAAATGCGGCACCTCCTGCGCCCGCTGCGGTTATATTAATATTGCGGACAACTGTGTTGTTCCACAGGGCAGTATAAACATCTTGGTAAGTATTATTCCCGTCATTAGTGAAAGTTAAATTCACAATAACCATAAAATCGGTGAAACTGTAATTCCAGTTGTAGGTTTCCATGGTTACCGAAACATCCATAGGCCGCGTATGATCATTAATGGGAATTTGTGTGCCTGGCACCACGATACTCTTATCATTAAAGGTGGCGATATAATCTTGGTGCGATACAGCAGAAGGCGAAAAATAGCGGCTATCAAAAAGTGAGCTTTTCTCTTGTAACGTGCGGGCTGCTCCCGTAATCGTGCTGTCTATGGAGAACTCAAAGCCACCACGGCCAGGGGCGTAACCTTGCGGTGCATCATAGGCAGAGGTAGAAACCACTACTTGACCGCCGTTTTCTTTGCCTCCAATCCAAATTCCGCCCTCAAAAACATGCTCTACGCCCGAGCCTGCAGGATATTCACCGCTAGGGTCGCCCGTACCATCCCGGTAACCACGAAAAGCATTTCCGAAGGTGCCAATATTAGTCACGTTTAAACGTACATTACTGGCGTTTGTAGTTTTTTCTTCAAAGCTAGCTTGACCCTTTAGGCCCAAATTAAGGGCAATAAGACTAAGGCCTAAGCTTAGGAATCTTAGCGATTTCATTGTACAATTACTTTTCTTGATTCTCTATAATCTTGGCCATTGCCTAGGCTAATAATATAAATTCCCTTGGGCCAATTGGAGCAGTCAATGCTCAAACTTCTGCTGGCCCTTGTGTGAGTTTGGTGAACGAGTTTCCCGCTTAAGTTTAGTATGCTAACAGCAAGGTTTTCTTCTGCCACTTTCCCCTTTAGCTCAAGCTCTATATTTCCTTGGGCCGGATTAGTAAAGGTCCAAGATTGGCGCATTTGAGTATAGGAATCTTCTCCTAATCCCGAAACACTAGCCTCCAACTCCACTATTACCGGAAGATGATCGCTAAAATTGTATAGGGCTGATGCAATATAACTGGGTACCCCAAAATTGTTATTGGTGTTCATTGCATTATTGAAAAAGGATCCATCTTGCCCTAAAGCGTAATAGTCAGCAATAGCTAACTTATGGGTGTTGTTAGAAATGGCATCCGAGCTTAAAATGAAGTCAAAACGATCATCCATACCGCCGCCGCTAAAACAACCGGAGGAAGAAGAATGAGTGCTTTGCGTATGCACATTGGCAAAATTGCTGTTGTTGTTCCAGCTTCCCAATTGGTTTTCGGGATCGTTAAAGCTAATACTAGGGTTTGGAGTATAATTTAATAAGTTTTGTAGGGCGCTTTCGCTAGATGTGTAAACGTTTAGATCACCAGTAAAAAGAAGATTATCTACTAAAGTGTTATTGTCGATATAATCCATTACTGCGGCGGTTGCTTTAGCCCGTTCTGAACTATTGCTAGAGCCACTACCGGCTTTAAGGTGAGCAGAAAAAATCCCTATCCATGCGGTATCTACGCCAGGTTGGCCTAGTGCCGCATCCTTTACATATAATTGGTAATAATCAATGGCGCGTACTAAAGGAAAGTTAGTGAGGTCTAATTCAACGGCATCTTGAAAGTCTAATACCAGTTTATCCTCGTTGTAGAAAAGCATATTCGCAATGCTGGAATTGCCAAAATTATTGGTGGCGCGGTTAAAGTGAGTAATGCCATCTACATTTAAAATGTCGGCCATTACCACTAATGCATTAACGGGGATGGTGCCGAATTCATTAACAACCAAAATATCTGGAGCCACGTAGGCTACAATATTTTTCAAATCGTTATCTCTTTGGGCACTTCCTACAGAATGGGTACAAGGGGCAGAGGAGGTTTTATACCACATTAGGTTATAACTCATCACCTTAATGTCCTCTATTTGGGCAAAACCTTGCAGCGAAAGGGCTACAAACAAGAACGATAGAACACTTTTATACATAGCCTTCATTTGGGCCGCGAAGATACGAAAGCCTATACTTCTAATGTTAGCTTAATCTTAAATATTGTCTCCTTCATCCCACTCAAATTGAAGACCTGTTCCTTTCTTTTTCGCTTGGTCTTTTTGCAGGATTTTTTTCAATTCTTCTTTTTGTTTTTTAAAGTCGGTCTGCAATGCTTTGCCGAGCTCTTGCGCTTCTACTTTTAAGGTGGGATTGTCTACTGTGCCTACAATACTAATTGGCACACGGTGGTCGTCGTCTCGCTCTTTAACTTTTAAGAAATCGTCAAATTCGCTGTTTGCGGCCTTTGCTTTGCGCTTGCTAAAAAGCACATCGCTTAAGCGTAGTTTAATAAGATAATCAATATCATTTTCGAAACTATGGCTACCACTTAAATCTAGATTTAAAACATTGCTACTAATCGTCATTTCGGGAATTAGTATTAAACCATTATCAATGCTTATGGTGTTGGTAAGCTTATTAAAGCGTACGTCTTTCAGTTCTTCCACTTCAGCAAAACGGGAAAGTGCCAACATGGGTTCGTAGTTGTTTAAGCGACCTTGGTCTATGCTCATATTCGAGCTTAGTTTTAAACTATTCGGGTCTAAGCTTAAGCTGGGGCTTAGTAGTGCGCTAAAGCTAGATGAGCTACTTAAACGTCCCGATAATTCATCTGCTGTTATGGTTTCTTGGCCAAAGTTATCGAAGCTTTTAAAGATGGACTCGATTTCTAAATCCTTGGTTTCCAATTGTGCATTTAATTGATACTCTAGTCTGCTGCTTAGGTTTAAGGTAAACGCACCCTGATAAGTTCCGCCATCTGCCGAAAGGGAGAGGTCCTCGCCAATAATTAAATTTTCGCTCACTAATAGGTGGCCTTTCAGCATTTTAGCAGCAAATTTTTGGTAACTAAATTCTTTTAATTTTAAACTAAAGTCGGCTTTAAGCCTACGTGCAAACTCTATATTGCCACTTTGTTCGGCGCTTTCGGCATTAGACGCTACCAAGTCCTCTAGGGCGAGCTTATCACTTTCTAGTTCAGCTTTAAGTTCTAATGTTTCATCCTTAAAAAGTAAATAAGACCATAGGTTTTGTATGGTTCCGCCTAGAAAAATGTCACTACTGCCGGTTGTGAAGCTCAGGTCTTTGATGGTGATTTTATTAGATAAGGCACTTAAATTGGCCGAAAGATTTTCAATGGGATTAACCAAGACAGGACTGGAAATGTTAATTTCATTTAAGTCAATTTCGCCCTCCACTTGAGCGGCTTTTAATTCTGCATGGGTCCATTCAGTGAATTTTCTAAACTTC
>CBFHVV010000044.1:0-23733 GCA_965658965.1 Croceimicrobium sp. | reverse complement strand
ATGTAGGATCTCCCCGTCACATTGAAGTTCAAGTTTTATGTGATACGCATGGAAATAGAGTGCATCTTTTTGAACGCGAGTGCTCGGTGCAACGCCGCCACCAAAAAGTAATTGAAGAAGCGCCTTCTCCAATTATCAATGAAAAGCTTAGAGCTGAAATGGGAGCAAAGGCAGTAGATGTAGCGCGTTCCTGTGATTATATTGGAGCGGGGACAGTAGAGTTTATTATGGATGAGCAGCATAATTTCTATTTCATGGAAATGAATACTCGTCTGCAAGTAGAGCATCCTGTAACCGAAATGATCACTGGCGTAGATCTAGTGAAAGAACAGATTAGGGTAGCCCGAGGGGAAAAGCTTTCCTTCCAACAAGAAGACCTTAAAATAAATGGACACTCCATTGAGGTACGTGTTTATGCAGAGAATGCTCGCGAAAACTTTATGCCTGATATTGGAAAGCTAAGAGTGTATAAACGCCCGCATGGCGTAGGTGTGCGTGTAGATGACGGCTTTGTAGAAGGTATGGATATTCCAATCTACTACGATCCAATGATTTCTAAGTTGGTAACTTATGGAAAAGATAGGGAAGAGGCACGCATGCGCATGATTCGTGCTATTGAAGATTATAAGATTGTGGGCTTACATACTACCATGGAGTTCGCCAAATTTGTAATGCAACACGAGGCTTTTATCTCCGGTAATTTCGATACCCATTTTGTAAAGAAACATTTCTCGCCTGAGCTTTTAGATCAGAGCTCTGAGGAAAATGCTGAAATTGCGGCAATGATTAGTGCACATCTCTTAGCAGATCATAAGCTCAGTAAAGGCGCCCTCAAAGCAAGTAACAGTGCGTCTGGCAGCGGAAGTAAATGGAAGGCCAATAGAGTATGAAGCATTTTCTGATAGGCTTATTTTTACTAAATAGTGTTGCTGCTTTTGCCCAAAAGGATAGTATTGTCCAATATGCCAGTAAAAATCGTCACAATATTATGGATGCCATTATTGTTGATGGCGACACCATTCCCATTTTTGTGTTAGACGAAGTTTTATTGGTGGACAAGCCTACTTTTGATAGTCGCGAGGCGAGAAGGCGCTACTATATTTTGAAGCGAAAAGTCATGAAAGTTTACCCCTACGCGGTAATTGCAGGGAATAAGCTCGATAGCCTCAATCTAACCTTAGTAGGTAAAAGTAAGCGCAAGCGGAAAAAGTTAATTAAGGCTTTTAATGATTATCTTAAGGATGAGTTTGAAGATGAAATGGTTAAGCTTACCCACAATGAGGGGCAGATCTTATCTAAATTAGTATATCGCGAAACAGGCATGTCTAGTTATAATCTCATTAAAGAGTACCGCAGTGGCTGGAATGCCTTTTGGTGGAATGGAATCGCCTTCTTTAATAAAATAGATCTTAAAACTCCTTACGCTCCAAAGGAAGATGAAGAAGATAAATTGATTGAAAACATTCTCCAACGTGCTATCAGCCAAGGTCGCTTAAAGGAACGGGTTCCCATTACCAGCTTAGATACTATTGAGGAGGAGTAAAAGCCCCCACTTTGAGTATAATAAACAGTGTAAGGCTTAGCAAGATAAAGTAGAATAGCAAGGATAAGACTAATATTAGTAGGCTTTGCCACAAAGCTTTAAACCAGCTAATTTCAAACATGCCTCTTAGGCAGAGCACATAATGTAAAATGTTAACTATCAAATAGATTGGATAAATAAGCTCAATTCCAATCCATCTATCTGTGAAAAACATCAAATAGCTAATATTGGCAAATACCGTATAATAGGTATTCAGCACGAGATTTTCTGCGAAATTATATTTACTCTTCCGGTTAAAGAGCCAACTAAATAAGGCCAAATTTGGGATAAGTAACCATAGAAACACATTGGTATAATCCTCTAAAATATTGAGATAATACTGATTGAAGTTTGCCTGCTCACTAGAATTGGTGCTCCCAATATTTTCGAAGGTATATTCGCTAATACTCGAATATTTGAAGGCTATTAAAACCAAGGTTGTGGTGACTAAGAGTAAACGAATTGGCGGTGTAAAGTCTAGCCTACCAAGATAAAGGTAGCTGCGCACCATTTCACCCGGACGATAAATTAGGTTTTTTAAAGTGTAAAAAGCGCCATGATCCATATTAAAGCCATCTAAAATCCAAGAAAAAACATTAGAGAGCTTGAAGCGACGAACTTTTCGCTTTTGCACGAGCTCTAAACTGTCTTCTCCCGGTGCTAAATCCTTTTCCATAATAATGACGAATTATACGGGCAATTTAATTAATAAGCTTAATTAAATCTAATACTAATTCTCATTGCTCTTTTCTCTTTTCTAAAACTACTTACTTCCATTAGCCGCTTTTACTTAGCGTAGATGCATTCCATTTTTTCAATCACGCCCTAAGCGCAGCTTACTTCCTAGCTTCAGTCCTTGAGCTAAATGAGTGATTTCGCACAGAATAAGAGGGCTGTCAATAAGTTAAATAAAACTGAATATCAATCTATTAGGAGGTCTGAATTAAAGACAAATAGTAGTTTAAATATGAAATAGACCATGGAGTTTTTGAAAATCCGAGACGATGCCGATTAATGCAGCTACTCTTTAAATCTTTTCACCAAGCCTAAATTACTCCGCCATCTTAATTGACAGTTGAATTCTCTTCTTAGGGATATCTACTTCGAGCACCTTTACGCGCACCTGCTCTTGCAATTGCACAATTTCTAGGGGATCTTTTACAAAGCGATTTGCTAATTGCGAAACATGTACCAAGCCATCTTGCTTTACGCCAATATCTACAAAAGCGCCGAAATTGGTTATATTACTGACAATACCAGGCAAAATCATACCTACTTGCAGGTCTTCAATTTTACGTAAACGTGGATCAAAAGAAAATGCTTTTACGGCACCCCTAATATCTCTGCCTACTTTTTTCAACTCTTCAATAATGGCTTGAACCGAGATTAGACCAAAGTCTGCAGTGGTAAAATCTTCTGCTCTAATTTTTGCTAAATACTCTTTATTATTAATCAATTCCTCCAAGCTCATTTTAGCTTTTTCGGCCATAGTCTTTACAATAGGGTAAGACTCGGGATGCACAGCTGTGGCGTCTAGCGGGTTTGCAGCCTGACTAATGCGTAAAAATCCAGCACTTTGTTCAAATGCCTTGGCGCCTAAGCCTTTAACCTTTTTTAGTTCACTACGCTTTGTAAAGCCACCCAATTCTTGGCGGTGACTAATTATTTCCTCGGCAAGTTTTTTCCCTAAGCCAGAGATGTATTGCAAAAGATGGCTGCTAGCTGTATTTAAATCAACTCCCACTTGATTTACTACACGCATCACGGTATTGTCGAGTGATTCATGCAAATTTTTCTGATCTACATCGTGCTGATACTGTCCTACTCCAATAGATTTTGGTTCAATTTTCACCAATTCAGCCAAGGGATCCATCAGGCGACGACCGATAGAAACTGCACCACGCACGGTAATATCAAAATTTGGAAACTCTTCACGTGCAATAGTAGATGCGGAATAAATAGAAGCGCCCGCCTCATTTACCGTATAAATTGTCACTTTGCGGCGATATTGTATTTTCTCTAAAAACTCTTCTGTTTCTCTACCAGCAGTGCCATTTCCAACTGCAATTGCATCAATTTTATAAGCTTCTACCAGTTGCGAAACCTTGCTCATAGCTTTACTGCGCTCGCTGGCAGAAGCGGCGTGTGGAAAAATGGTCTCATTATGCAAAAGATCTCCTTGTTCTGATAAGCAAACCGTTTTACAGCCCGTTCGAAATCCGGGATCAATCGCTAAAATCCGTTTCGCCCCCAAGGGAGAACTCATTAAAAGTTGCTGTAAATTTTTTACGAAAACCGCAATTGCTTCTTTATCGGCCTTTGCTTTAAGGTCTTTTAATAGCTCATTTTCTAAGGAAGGTCGGAGCAAGCGTTTATAAGCATCTTCCAGTGCAGTAAACTTTTGCTGAGAAGCTTCACTACGACCTTTAATTAGCAAGCGCTCTAATAAACTTATGGCTTCTTCCTCCTCGGGGCGACAGCTAATGCGGATAATTTTTTCTTTTTCGGCCCTTAAGAGTGCTAGTAAGCGATGGCTTGGTATACGGTTACTTTCTTGTTGGTAGGAGAAGTAATCGCGGAATTTCTCTCTTTCGGCATGTTCCGTTTTGGTTTCTTTAGTTTCCAAAACCGCCTTCCTTTGAAAGAGACGGCGTAAGGCTTGACGCGTTTGTGGTCGCTCTGCTATCCATTCGGCCATAATATCTCGTGCGCCTTGCAGGGCTTCTTCTATACTACTTACCGAGCCTTTTACAAATTGCAGTGCAAAGCTTTCTAGATCTCGAAGGTCTTCCTTCATTAAACGTCCCGCAAGAGGTTCCAATCCTTTGGCTCGAGCATCATCGGCTTTGGTTTTGCGCTTGCTTTTATAGGGGAGGTATAAATCCTCTAACTCTTTGCTGTCCCAACAATTTTCGATGCGCTCTTTTAAGTTCGCGTCTAATTTATTTTGCTCAGATATGCTATTTAAAACATATTCTTTACGCTTGGCTAAGTCACTGTAATATTGCTCACGCTTTTGAATATTCTCAAGTGCAATCTCGTCTAATCCGCCAGTTTGTTCTTTGCGGTAGCGCGCAATAAAAGGAATGGTAGCTCCTTCCTTAAAAAGCTTTAAAACACTATCAATTTGATAGCTTTTAATACTTAAATCGCGACTAATTCTTTCGGTGTGGCTCATATAAACAAATCGGTAATTTCTGAGGGAATTCTACGGGGGCGCATATTTTGCTGATCAACCAAAATCCACTGGCTGGTGCATTTGCAGATTATCTTGCCCGCTTTTCTTATTTCTACAATACGAGTACTGCTTACGCCTTGCATCTTTTCTACAAAAGTGCTAAGCACTAATTTTTCGCCCAAAAGAGCAGGTGCCAAATATTCAATGCGATGCTCGCGCGCCACCCAAACTAACTTATCTAGGGGCAGAAGCTCGTTCTTAGAAAACCAATGTTGGCCGGCAATATCCTGCACCCATTGCAGATAAACAACATTGTTTACATGCTGTAAATCATCGATATGCTCTGGCTTTACGGTTAAAGAGAAGGAATATATTTCACTCATAGTTATAGTACAAAGGTATTGGCTTTTTTAAAATTGTGTTAGCCTTGCTGCGGCAGTTTTAGCTCGCTAAAAGTCTAAGTAAATAATTATTAGTTCGGCGATAGAGTCCTCAAAATCTATTCTTAATTTTAGTCATTTAATGGAGCAAGCCTAAGTTCCACTGCATTAACCACCTACCTAAGCATTGAGAATATGTCTGAATACGAATTAAGGCCACGTTATAAGTTTAGCAACCCTCGTAAAGTTGCCGATTTAAACAAAAGTCTAAGACAAGCAATTGAAAGCGAGCCAGACAAGTGGCCTTTGAAATTTAAAAAGACCCATGGGCATTTAATTTTTTCTTACAAAAAACCTATCAAACATCTTTGGTCCCCTGAAATGGACCTAAATTTTGAGGCAGAGGAGGGGAATGAAGGTACAGTAATTCGCGTGGTAATTGGCCCAGCCGCAGCAGTATGGACCTTTTTTATGTTCCTTTATAGTTTGGCTGGTTTAATGCTCTTCGGTGGATTTATACTGAGCTATTCTCAGTTTAGCTTGGGAAAGGATATCTGGGGCTTTTGGTTAATACCAGGATCTGTGGTATTTGCTCTAGCTGTTTTCTTAGCTGGTTATTGGGGTAAGAAACGGGCTCGTAGGCAGATGATTAGCCTTAAAAAGTTTTTCGATAATGCCTTACCTGGTTCTATTTTAATGGAGGGGAACTTGAACGTGTAACTCCAAAGGAGACTAGCTTACTGAACTTCAGGGTTTTTAAAAAATAGTGAGAAGAGTTTTTGATAAAGTATCTTGTTGTTGCTTTTTCAAGTTTGAAATTGCTGAAAGGATAAATACCAAGTACCTTCTTTTCTTAGAAGAAGGCGCTATTAATGACGGAAGATTTTTGATTGATAGTCTTATCATTAAGCTTAGAACAATTTTAATAGATCCAAAGCTAGCAATGCTTAGCTCTCATTCTTTTAGATAAAAGCGAATTCCGCCATCCTTGGCTTCAAAATCAATAACGCCCCACTTTAAGAACAAGGACAGTATTTTTTCGGCTTTATTCAGAGGTATTTTTGCAATTCGTGAAAATTTGCTCAAGCTAATTTCCTCGTTTTCGCTTAGGTAATCAAAAAGGCTACGTTCTGCTGGTCCATAAGCCACCAGGTTTTTCCGTTCATTATTAGGACTTCGATCGCGTAAAAAGCGCAGCAGTACTCTGTTGGCCACAAAGTTCTCGTCTTCCTGTCGGATATATGCTAGGCGTTTGCCATCCACTTCTTTAACAAAATGGGGCCTTTCGGCAGATGGGCTTATGTAAATAACTAGGACGTATTTTTCTTCGATGTCATAAACTTGGTAGCTGAAGTCGACCTTGGGTTCACAGTATAATTCTGCAGCTCCTTCAATCATAAAGTATTCCTCTTCAGGAATAATGCCCGTTATTTTCCCATTGTCCTTAACCCCAATAAGCAAACGTCCGCCATCGGTATTTGCAAAAGAGGAGAGGGTGCGTGCTATTTTAATGCTACTGTCAATGCGGAATTTAAAATCCAGTTGCTGATGTTCGCCTTCTCTAATCAGTCGGTACAGCTCGCTATTATCACCACGCGCAATTTCTAAATGTCTATTATGCTTATCCAGCTCCCAATCCATAGGAATAAAAGAAAAAAAGAAACTTAAAGTTCATAGCTTTGAGAAGCATTTCCGCGGGCCCAAATTTTAGCTTGGCCCTTTAGCAACACTTTATTTAGGTGAATCTCACAGGTAAAAGAGCCACCACGTGGACTTAACTGCAAGGCTTGCATTTTATTTTTCATCAAGCGCTCGCTCCAAAAAGGAGTAAGTAATGCGTGCGAAGAGCCCGTAGCATGGTCTTCCAGCTGCTTTACTTTGGGCACAAAAGTACGCGACACAAAATCGGCCGAGTCACCCGGTGCGGTAACGCTGTAGCCAAAAGGTTCTAGTTTAGCTAAAGCTCTAAAGTCTGGTTTGAGCTTCTTTAAGGTGCTTTGATCTTTAAGTAGAACGATATTTTTATTTGAAGTGGTGAAATAATCAACGATTTTACAACCTAAAGCTTCTTCAAGCCCCTGCGGAGGCGCCTTGTGGGCAATAACTTCAATAGGCTCAATCCACATATAATAATCGCTTCCATCAAAGCCCACTTCAATCAGGCCATCTGCAAAATGGAGAATGCCTTTATCTTCTCCCTTCACCTCTTTTAAATAAGCGGCAATTGCTAAAGAACCATGCCCGCATAAGCCAATCTCTTCATCTGGTGCAAACCAACGAACTTGGTAATGCCCTTCTTTTTCTTGCTTAATAAAGCTGGTGGCTGGCTGATTAAATTCTTCTGCCAATTGCGAATAGTTGTCTTCACTTAAATCGGATGTGAGTTCTAAAACGGCGGCTGTATTGCCTTTTAACCCTTGTTTAAGATTATGAAAGACGGTAACAATGCAAAAATTCTTCATATTTTAAAGGCTTTGCTCTTCAACTTTATTAAACTTTAGTATTAAGAAAAATCCTATGCCCGATAGGCCCATTAAGAGGCCCATGGGTATGGCGGTTCCATCATGGAGCAGCGAAATTAATAAGGAAGCAAAAACTCCACTTAACATTCTTAAGCCTCCGACTAAGGCAGAAGCCACACCTGCATTTTTGGTAAAGGGCCCTAGTGCCAGTGCCTGCATATTAGGATTGATAAAGCCTAAGCAGGATAAGAATAAAAACAAGTTTATAATAAAAAGATACATATTAGGCAGATTTAATACCACCTGAGTTATCAGACCTAGCGATAAAACACCAAAGACCACCGAAACTCTACTTGCAATAAGTTGGGTAGCATAAAACTTTAATAATCGCCGGTTTATTTGACTGGCAGTAATATAGCCAATAGCATTAGCTCCGAAAATCCAACCGAAATAAATTTCATCGAACTGCAGTACTTCTCGTACAACAAAGGGAGAGCCCGAAATATAGGTAAACATTGCTGCCATAGCCACACTTCCTGCTAATCCGTATATATAAAAACTTCGGTTTTTTAAAACCTTACGATACTGAATAAAGACTTGTTTCGGTAAGAGCGAAACCTGATTATCCCCGACATGCGTTTCCTGAAGGAAAAAGCCCACAAAGAGCAGAATTAAAAGCGCATAAGCGGCCAGGAAAAAGAAGATTACAGGCCAACCAAAGTTTTGTAAAATAAGACCTCCCAGCATTGGAGCCAAGATAGGAGCCACACCCATGACAAGAATTAAGGCTGAAAAAGCACGGGCCACTTCGCTAGCCTTAAAACTATCTCTAATTATTGCTCGGGTAGCTACCATACCTGCGCATCCGCCCAAAGCGAGTAAAAAGCGCATGGTAATAAAGGTGGAAATATTTGGAGATATTGCACAGCCAAGGGCCGCAATTACATAAATGCCAAAGCCAATAAGCAGTGGTTTTTTTCTGCCATAGCGATCTAAAAGTGGTCCATATATAATTTGCCCGATACTTATTCCTACAAAATAAGCGGTTAAGCTTAAGCTCAGCAATTCGATTTCAGTTTCTAAATCATTCGCCATTTCTGGGAAACCGGGCAGGTACATATCTATGCTAAGTGGTCCTAGCGCAGCAATTGCTCCAAGAATTAGAATTAAGCGAGTAGCTTTCGACACAGAGAATATTTATTCAGGTTTTGGACCTTGCTTTTTAGCACCATTAGGACCATTATTTTTCCCTTTAGGTCTAAAAGGTCTTTTTCCGCCTTTTGGCTTTTGACTTGCTGAATTTCCTTTTGGTCGAGCTTTGCGACTGAAGCGCCCCCGTTCTTTGGTTTTAGGAGCATCCCAATCGGGGCCAACACCTATGCTTTCTGGAGGGTTTAACTTTTCGTATTTACGTTCTACAAAGTCCTCAATACGACGGAACTTGTGGATGTCGTCTTCATTAATAAGCGTAATCGCTAGACCTTTAGTAGCTGCTCTAGCTGTACGTCCAACCCGGTGTACATAATCCTCCGCGTCGTTAGGAACGTCGTAATTTATAACTAAGTCAATGTCCTTAATATCAATACCTCGGCTTAATACATCTGTGGCTACGACAATGCGAGTTTTCCGAGACTTAAACTCTTGTAAGATGCGCTGGCGGTCATTTTGCTCATAGTCACTACTCATCCCAGCAACATTCATTTTTTTACGTTGCAAGGCTCCGACGAGCTTTTCTACCTTTTTTTTGGTAGAGCAGAAAATAATGATGCTTTTAAAATCAGGGTGTTGGGCAATTAGGTGACGGGCTAAACTAACTTTTTGCTCCTCATGAGCCATATAAACCTCCTGAGTTACCCCCTCGGCTGGTTTTGAAACAGCGAGATTTATTTCGTGGGGCTGCTTAAGAATTTCCTTAGCTAGCTTACGAATTTTAGGTGCCATGGTTGCGCTAAACATTAAGCTTTGTCTAGATTTCGGAGCTTCTTGAATGATTTTCATTATGTCATCATAAAAGCCGATGTCTAACATCCGATCTGCTTCATCTAAAATTAAATACTGTAGCGCTTTTAATTGTACGTATTCATTTCGTATGTGTGAAATAAGTCTACCAGGTGTGGCAATTATAATGTCGGTGCCCTGACTTAAAGCTCTGCGCTCGGCCTCCCATTCAGGACCTGTTCCGCCACCATAAACGGCATAGGTAGTAATATCACTAAAGTAAGCCAGTCCTTGTATTTGTTGTTCAATTTGTATAGCCAACTCTCTTGTAGGGCAAAGAATTAAGGTGTTAATGCCTTTATTACGTTGCGCTTGCAGTTTGTGCAGAATGGGAAGAACAAAAGCAGCGGTTTTACCGGTTCCTGTTTGAGCACAACCGATAATATCTTGTCCTTTTAAGATGATTGGGATTGCTTGTTCTTGGATAGGGGTTGCCTCTTCAAAGTTCATGTAGCCTAAGGCTTCCAGGAGGTCTTCATTTAATTCTAATTCCGAAAATTTCATTTAAATAGGTATCAATAACTCTTATTCATTAAGAGTCTTTTTGCTTTCGCAGATCCGTTAAAAACGGCTTGGCGGTAAAGTTCGAAAATAGAATGCTAACTCTCTAGTTATTACAAAGATTTCTTCACTCTGCTTTGTTAAGAACATAGGGCTTGGATCTTAGCATGTCGATTAGGCTTTGGTAAGAGTGAATTTTATTTTGAATTTATCGCTCATGGCGTATATCTTAGCCAAAAAACGAAATATGCGCAAAATTATTTGCTTTTTAGGCATCCTTGCCTTGGCATCTTGCTCAGCCGAGCTTTCTCAATTAGAGACCGAACAAAATTTATTACTTAAGGGAGAAATGTTATTCGAAGGCCCTAATACTTTAACGGCGTCTAGTAATACTGATTTGATAACACTAATAGAAGGAGCGGGCTTAGAAACAGGCCAAGTGGAATCAGTTGAAGTTTCTAAAGCCATAATTACTTTAAATGCCGAAGGGCAATCTATGGCTGAAAGTCTTCTATTGCAAATTGTTAGTGATAATCAGGAACTTATAACAGTAGGTACTTTAAACCCATTACCCGAAGGAAAGATTATGAACTTACAACTAGCGGAAGAAATGGATCTTAAACCTTATTTAGACGATTCTGGTTGTACTTGGGTGCTTGATTTAAACTTAAATAGTGATGCCGACCAAATGGCGGTTAAATCAAAACTTAATTTAGTAGTTAATTATAAAGAAAACTAAACATGAGTAAATTTTTAGCAATTCTAGCTTTAGCCTTTTTCAGCAGCCCAGCATTAATGGCGCAATCCAAGGAATCTGATAAATTAGTAGGAGTTTGGCAACCCAGTGACGGTCGCTCCTATGTAAAGATTGATAAAATTGGAAATAAATTTTACGGCAGAGTGGTATGGTTAAAAGAACCAAACGATGAAGACGGTAAACCCCGCCTAGATAAAAATAATCCTGATGAATCTTTACGCTCCACGCCTCTAAAGGGGTATCGAGTAATGAAGGATATGGTTTATAGTGAAGAGGAAAAGATGTGGCTAGACGGCACTATTTACGATCCAAAAAATGGCACCACTTATAATTGTAAAATTGAACTGACTGATGATAATAAAATTGAAGTTCGAGGTTTCGTAGGCACGGCAGTATTTGGTAGGACCGATGTTTGGACACGATTACAGAAAAAGAAATAATTTTCAAGCTGCCCTCGGGCAGCTTTTTTTATACCTTTAAGTATGAAAAAGATTGTATTGGCTTTAGATTTTGAATGGCAGAGTAATAAGCTTTTAGCCGAAGCAAAACGATATGCTCTAGCTTTTAAGGCACAGTTGCACATTGTGCACGTTAGCACCCTATCTAGTAGCACCTTAAATTACGACCCAATGGTTGAGGGTGCAGCCAATGACAATAAGCCGGAACTTAGCGCCGAAAGGCGTTTACTTAAACAATTATGCTCCAATCTAAAAACGGAAGGGGTCGACTCTGACTTTAGTATTGTAGAGGGAGATGTAAGTACTAACTTACTTAGGCAGGCGGAAAAAGTGGAGGCCGAACTGGTAATCGTTGGTCATCACAAAAAAGGTTTTCTAATGCGGGCTTTACTAAAAAGCACCTCCGAAGAGGCGCTTCAAAAGACTAAAATTCCAATATTAGCTATTCCTCTTGAATTTTAAGGGCTTACATAGCTTAGCCCGATAGTAAAGTAAAGTGGGTTAGTGAATTCATTTTCAATAAAGTAAGGAGTATCATCTCCTAAAAGGCGAAGAAAATCGCCACCTTCATCAATGCTGTAACTGTAGTTGATGCGATAACCCGCCTCTACACTTAACCAAATAAAGCCGCTTAAGGCTTGCTGGTAGCGGAAACCTGCTCTTATTCCTGAGCGACGCAATTGCACATCTTCCGCTTCAATTAATCTATTTATGCTTGGAGCAATATCTTGACTTAGGGTTCCAAAATTGCTTAAGCCATAGCTGGCTCCCTGAAAATTGTAACCCAAAGAAATTAGTTTTTTACTATCGAAGCGATATCTAATCATGGCTCTAGCTGGTAATAAAGCTTCTACGCCCCACTTATCGTTTTTAAAAGTATGGTAATAATAAACTACGGGTAGGTAATTTAGCGATCCGCCTAAATAGGTTCGTGAAGCACCAAAGCCATACATTAAGCGGTCGCTTGGTTTCCAACCATAAATTAATGCGGCGGGGATTAAAGGATTAGAAAGTTCCGAATTATTGTTGCCATAATTTCCATTCAGTTCAATTCCCAGCTGCCCAAGTAAAAAGCTGCGATCATTGAGAGGCTTAAAAACCGTAAAAATCATGGCACTACGCCTTAGTACGTCGTTGGCTAAAACAGTATTGAAAGCATTATTTCCAGTTGATTGCTGCACCGAATAGCGCTGCTCTTGATAGATGGTATTGAGATTAATTAAAATGTTATTCCTCGATAAGAGAGGAAAGTTTCCAATAAAAGAAAATTCGTGGGCGGCTTGTATTTCGGCACTACTGCTTTGTTGATTACCCAAATCATCCTCAAAAGTTGAGTTTAGCTGGTGGGCACCTTGAAAATTGTAAAATAAGCCGACTAAGGAAGTTGGACTTTGGCCTAGGACTTTATTATTGCAAAATGCTTTTTCTGCCGGTGCGGCTAGTTCAAAGTCCGAAAAATCAAAATCTTCGGTCGCACTGCTGTCTGTTTGGGCACTTAAGCTGATACCTAAAAAAAATAGTCCACAAGAGAGAAAGTACTTTTTAGTCATTTAATCTTTTAATTTGGGCCTAAATTTAAGACACAAATCTATTCACCACTAATAAATCTTTATGCCAATTAAGAAGAGTAAGCTTATTTCTTTGTTATTAATCCTAAGTATACCCGTTTTTGTTTTGCAAGCTCAGAGTAAAAAGGCTGTTAAATACGAAGAGCAAGAAATTGTTTTAGACCAATTTATGGATGCTTGGCATCTTGCGGCAGCTACGGCCAATGCGGAGGTGTTTTTTGGCATGATGCGAGAAGATGCGATTTACATCGGAACGGATAAAAGCGAGCGCTGGCTCCGTGATGAGTTGAGGGAGTGGGCAGCTAAAGCCTTCGAAAGTGAATCGGCATGGACTTTTAAAGCGACTGAGAGAAATTGGCAAATTCACAAGGATGAAAACTTTGCGATATGCGATGAACTATTGGATACATGGATGGGACCTTGTCGCAGTACAGCAGTATTAAAGAAGAGGGATGATGAGTGGCAAATCATTCATTATCAGTTGTCTGTAACCATTGATAACGACAAAATTGAAGACTTTAAGGGTCTGCAAAATGAACCTTAAATTCATAATCTGACATAATTCGTTCTAAAATGTTCATTTTATGACATTCTCGGGAAATGCTTTCTAAATACTTTTAAGGCCTTAACCAATATTATTCTGTTATGAATACATGTATAGAGTGTGGATCGCGTATTGTAGGGCGTACTGACAAAAAGTTTTGCAATGGCTCATGTCGTAATGCTTATCACAACGATAAAAATCGTGAAGAGCTTAATTGCGTTCGCAAAACCAACCGAATTTTAAGCCGCAACCGAAGAATTTTAGTGGAGTTAAAAACAGAAGGTATTCAAAGAGTTCATCGAAAAGTTTTACAAGCTTTAGGCTTCAGCTTCACTCACTTTACGGCCTATCAAGAATTTGATAGCTATGGATTATGTCCCGTTATTTACGATGAAGTTTATCAAGTGCAAGAAGGAGGCATGGTTCTCTTTTTCCCAACAGCAGATACCCTTCGGCAATCCGCTTAAATCTTTTATTCTTCGCTAGAAAAGATTTACAATAAATACTCAGATCCTAAGGGTCTGAGTATTTTTTTTGCCCAAAATCTCGCGGCTTCAATTAAGTCCGAGCGAGAAGTCATTTATGAGCCCAGAATAATCCTGTACTTAGGAGCGTCTTCTCTCTTTAATGAATTAGTAAGAACAATAGCGGCCTATCTAAGTTTCTAAAGGGAAAGAATAATTTGCAGCTTACCACTATTAGTTTTTTTCACTTTACCCAAAAGAGCTCCCAATGGTGGGCTTTTAAGCAGATGCGTTTGGCTTACCTCGAGCTAAGTAAAACGCCTGGGCTAATTTTTCATAAGCAATTAGGGAGCGGTGCTGCTGGGGGATTTAGTATTTGGCCCGATTGGGAGGTTTATGCTCAATTACTGGTTTGGGAAAACCGTGAAGCTTTCGATCTGTACTTAAGTGAAGATTTATACTATCAAGAAGCCTTAAAGCAGAGCGCTGAACACTTGCATATTTTACTAGAGCCAAGCCAGTTAAAAGGAACTTGGAATGGAATGCAACCTTTTGTAAAGAGCAAACAGCCTTCGCAGCCTTGTGACTATATGGCCGTAATTACTCGAGCATCCATTCGGCCTAGAAAACTGCTTTCCTTTTGGTCCAATGTGCCCGCGGTTTCCAAACATATTAAGGATCAAAAATCTTTGATCTTTGCTAAAGGAGTAGGGGAATGGCCTTTAATAGAGCAAGCAACTTTTAGCATTTGGAATAAAAAGGAAGCGATGCAGGAATTTGCCTATCAACAAAAGGAACACCGCGAGGTAATTAAAAAAACACGCGAAAAGGATTGGTACAAAGAAGAAATGTTCGTGCGTTTCCACGTCCTAACTTATTTTGGCACTTGGCAAGAAGGGCCTTTCGACAAGCTATTTAGACTACAACAATAATGGGCCACACATTATACAACTTGCTTTTAATTAGCCTATTAAGTTCCTACTAACTAAACTGAACTCCTTTCAAAATACTTAGCATTATTTCACGGTAGATATTAAAGATTAGATGAAATATCGATTAAATATTTCACCACAGGATGGCAAAGTCTGGTGTTTTGTAATGATTTAGACATGCGGCAAAAACAGTGCTAAAAAAATGCTAAGTGGTTTCTAGGTGTAACAGTATGAGCGGTTCTCAGTAAGCCTCCTGATTTTTAACAATTATTGGCAACTAGATTTAAAAAAAGGAAATTTTACCAGGCTTCCCTAAAGCTAGGGCGAAATTGATAAAGTGGAAACAAAATGAGATGTAATGGGAGCTCAGAGCCCTAGCCCAAAAGGCCCTAAAAATAGCAGCGATAATCGGAAATTATTAACATTTTTACCTAAATGCTCCGCATTATCTATTATTTTCGCGCTGATAATTAATTGCCAAAATAATTCGCAGTAATGAGCGTACTAGTAAATAAAGATTCAAAGGTTATAGTTCAAGGTTTTACCGGTAGTGAAGGTAGTTTTCACGCTGGTCAAATGATTGAAGCGGGTACCACTGTTGTGGGAGGAGTTACTCCAGGAAAAGGTGGTCAAAAGCACTTAGATCGCCCTGTGTTTAATACTGTGGCAGACGCAGTAAAAGAAACTGGAGCAGATGTTTCCATTATTTTTGTACCGCCCGCATTTGCTGCTGATGCAATTATGGAAGCAGCCGAAGGAGGCATTAAAGTGATTGTATGTATTACAGAAGGAATTCCTGTAAATGATATGATTAAAGTGAAAGAATATCTTGCGGATAAAGAAACCCGCTTAATCGGGCCTAATTGTCCAGGAGTTATGACACCAGGTGGAGCTAAGGTAGGTATTATGCCAGCCTTTATTTTTAAGCCAGGTAGAATAGGTATCGTTTCTAAATCAGGTACTTTAACTTATGAAGCGGTAGATCAAATCACCAAAGCAGGTATGGGCCAGAGCACAGCTATCGGTATCGGCGGTGATCCGATTATCGGTACCTCTATGAAAGAAGCGGTTGAGCTTTTAATGAACGATCCTGAAACAGACGGTATAGTTATGATTGGTGAAATTGGTGGCCAAATGGAAGCTAATGCAGCCGAATGGATTAAAGAATTTGGAACGAAGCCAGTAGTTGGCTTTATTGCCGGTGAAACTGCTCCAGTAGGTCGTACCATGGGTCATGCCGGTGCTATTGTGGGTGGCAGCGAAGATACTGCTCAAGCTAAAAAAGCAATCCTGCGTGAATGTGGTGTGCATGTAGTAGATTCTCCAGCAGACTTAGGTTCTAAAATGAAAGAAGTTTTAGCTTAAACGCTTGAATAAATAAACAAATTAGCCCTGCATTTGCGGGGCTTTTTTATTATGAAAACATCTGAATTTAAGACACTTGCAAGGATTGAACTTAAGCTTAAGTATAGTAATGAGGAAATAAGCCATTTGCTAAGTCTTTTACTTGAAAATAGGCTTAATAAAAGTCGCTTAGATCTGGTTAGAGAGGGGGATTTTGACTTAAGTAAAGTGGCAGAAGATAGGTTGAGACAAGATATCCATCTTTTAGCCCAAGATATACCCATTCAATATATCATTGGCAGAGTTCGCTTTTTTGGGCTTGATTTAAAAGTCAATAAAGCTGTATTAATACCTCGTAGTGAGACAGAGGAGCTAGTGACCCTTATTGCCGAGGATTACCAAGCTAACAAAGATTCAGTTAAACGAATAATAGACTTTGGGACCGGCAGTGCCTGCATAGCATTAGCAGCAGCTAAAATATTTCCGCTGGCGAAGCTAGAAGCTTGGGAAATTTCCGAATCTGCACTTGCAATAGCAAAGGAAAATGCCGAGTTAAATCGCCTCAAAATAGAGTTCAGTCTAAAAAGTATGCTCTCTGACAAGCTAGATGAAAATGCCCAATTTGATTTGATGATAAGCAACCCACCTTATATCCCACCTTCACAAAAAAAGGAAATGGAAAACAGGGTTTTGGAGCATGAGCCAGGCCTGGCACTTTTCGTAGAAGAACAAGAGCCTTTGCTGTTCTATCAAGCAATAGTAAATAAGGCTAAATTAGGACTGAAGAGAGGAGGGAAGCTCTATTTTGAGATTAATCAATATTTGGCCGAGGAGACTTTGGCTCTTTTTGATGAAAGCTATAAAGCGGAATTATTAAAAGACTTAAATGGCAATTGGCGATTTATTCGTGCCGAGAAAGCATAAAAAAAGGCCTCCCGTGGGAGACCTTTTCTTATTTCTTTAGCTACTTAGAGCTTAGCGTTTAATTCAGAACCTGCCTTAAACTTAGCAACAGTTTTAGCTGGAATCTGGATAGTAGCACCAGTTTGTGGGTTACGACCTTCACGCGCTGAACGCTCTGAAGTAGAAAATGTACCGAAACCTACCAATGAAACTCTACCACCTCCTGCTAAAGTTGCAGATACACGATCAGTAAAAGAATCTAAGGCTTTTTTAGCGGCTGCTTTTGAGATACCAGCATCTTCTGCCATTGCATCAATTAGATCAGCTTTGTTCATGTTTAAATTTTTTTTGGTTAGACAATTATCTCGAACACCAACAAATTTAACCGAAACCCGCTATCTACCAACATTTCAGACGAAAAAAGCTGAATATTGTTGAAAATTATAAGCTACTGTTAATAACCCGAATTCATAAACAACAGTATATCAGTTGTTTATATTATTTTAACTCCGTCTTCTAAAATTCGCCCATTGATGAAATCTTGGGCGTTCATACGTCTCTTGCCCTCTATTTGTAAGGCTTTAAGACTTAAAACGCCATCTCCTAAGTTCAAAATGATTTGATTTTTTTCTAAAATCTCAATTTCACCAAGCACACCGGAAGGCTGCCTATCCGATTTCTCACTTGCAAATATTTTTAAAGTTTTTTCTTCTCCTTTTATTTTTATGGTGGCCCAAGCTCCAGGAAAGGGAGACATTCCTCTTATAAGGTTGTAGATATGCTCTCTCTTTAATTCCGGAGTAATGCGGAGATCTTCTTTAAAAATCTTAGGTGCTTCTTTTTGTTCGGGAATTTCTTTTTGAGCATGAGGCTTCAGTTCATTATTTTCTAATGCGTTTGCAGTTTCCAATACTAGCTCCGCACCAATGCTCATAAGTCTGTCATGCAAGGACCCTGCATCTTCAGAAGGGGATATATTGGTTTCTCTTTGTAATAAGATTTCGCCCGTATCGATATGCTCATTAATAAAGAAGGTGGTAACACCGGTTTTTTCCTCTCCATTAACAATGGCCCAATTAATGGGCGCTGCTCCACGATAATTGGGTAAAAGTGAAGAGTGTAAATTAAAAGTGCCCAGTCTGGGCATCGACCATACTACTTCAGGCAGCATGCGAAAGGCAACTACCACAAAGAGATCGGCCTTATAAGACCTTAAATTACTTAAAAACTCTTCAGCCTTTAATTTGGGAGGTTGCAGAATTGGAATGTCTTCTGCAGCAGCATATTCTTTAACGGCAGACTGCTGTATTTTACGCCCACGACCAGCAGGCTTATCTACAGAAGTAACAACTGCCACAACCTCGTGCTTACTTTGGTGCAATGCTTTAAGACTCTCTACAGCAAAGGCAGGAGTTCCCATAAAAATAACGCGCATAAAAAATGTTTTATAAGTCCCAGCTGAAACCAGCATTTAGGGTTAGTGCATCAAAAGTGCCAAAGGTATAATCTAAACTTACCATACCAACTATTAAAAACTTTGCACGAATACCTAAGTTCCCCGCTAGTCCTGAGCTTTCACTAGTGTTGAAGCTAATGGGGTCCACCGCTTGTTGCTCCGGATTGGATGGCCTGCTAGGGTCTATATAGTCGTAAGTGCCTAACATGCTAATGGATGCATCATTAAAGTTGTAGCCCGCTCCGCCATAAAAAGTTAAAAAGAGCAGTTTTTTAGAAAGTAAGATGCGCGTTACTAGAGTATTGGCGGTAAGGCTAATTTCTTGATCGTTACCACTGCCAGGTTGCAGATCTTGGCTAAAGCTTAAACTTGAATAGGCAGCAAAGGCGGAAAGATGAAAAGGCAATAATTTACCCTTAGGAATGTAGCGCCTTAAATCGTGCTTTAAAGCTAGGCCCCATTGGCTTACAGTAGAGCCCTCAATTAAGGCCACGCCGCTACTTGGTATGAAGCGTGCTTTAAGCTCTATATCTAATGGCAAGCCTACGCCTCCTTGAATTCCAGTCATAGGCATTACTCCCATGCCGATTCCCTGCGGTAAATTAAATTGAGAGTTGGCATAACCGCTAAAGCGAGGGTCCGCATAGCGTAAGGAAACACCTGGAGTTTTGTCACCAAATACCGTAGGACTAACATTATTGCTTGGATCTACCAATTCTAATTGCTCTAGTTGACTACCATCTACCGTGAAACTTTTCATTTCATTAGGCACTATACTTATAGAGCTAACTAAAGAGATTTCAAAGCGGAAGGTTTTTCTAACTTTCGCCGTATTATACCAACCATTGGTTTGAGAATAGGATACGGCATCAGCAAAAGGACTTAAATACCCTTCGCTTAAATATTGCATATCGTTTAAACTACCCGCAATCGCGCTACTGGAGTTTATTTGTGCTTTGCTGTAAAAACTAAAAAAAACAATTGAGAAGATAAGGCCTAGTCTTTTCATAAGGAACTATAGTTTGATTGGACATATTTAGATGCTATATAGCATTTAAGCTGATTTATCAGAGCTTAACAATTTTACCATTTTTTAGGCTCAATACTTCTTCGTCTAAGAGTTTTCGCAAAGTATCTAGGTAAAGCTTATCCTGTTTAACCGCTTTTTCAAAATCTGCCAGGCCTAAATCATAGTCGGTAATAAGCTTAATAATTTGCTCTTTAAGCTCTGCAGCGCTGCCTGCTTTCTGTTGTCTTTTCCTTGCCCTACAAACATCACAGCTACCGCAATCTTGTAGCAATTCTTCTCCAAAGTAGGCTAATATTGTTTTGCTGCGGCAGATGTGATCTTTAGTAATAAATCCTTCTACAGCGGCTAAACGCTTTGCTAATTCCGCCTTGCGAAACTCTATATTTTCTTCGCTTAAGATTAGATCTTTGCTGCTGGCGCGCTCCCTCAATAAACTTAAGCCAGCTTCTCCAGACTCTTCTTGATAGCTTATCATACCGTGGTTATTCAGTTCTCTCAAATAAGATTTTAGTTTGTAAACACTGGTGTTTAGACGTCGTGCAATAAGATTTTCATCGATGCGCAGAAACTCAACATCTAAACCACCATAAGAGCGGGTTAGTAATTTTAGAACAGTATCCATTTTTGGATTTCGTAATTGGTAATCATAGAGGGTACGACGATCTGCACGAATCATCATACGCGATTGATTAAAAGCTCGTTCGTTAAACTCTAGTACGCCTTCTTTATTTAATATACGAAGGGCATGATATAATTTAAAAGGACTCAGTCGATATTGGTTAGCAAAATCGCTTAAGTCCAGGCCAAAAGTGCTACCTTCCTCCGAGCCAGCAGCAATTTGTAAATAATTAATTAATGCTTTGTAAACGCGCAGTAAATACTCTCTGTCTGGAAAGGAATCTAAGTAACGTGCTTTAAGACTTTTTATATCGTTAGGACCAACCAAAACGATAGAATAGGCTTTTTCGCCGTCGCGCGCTGCTCTGCCGGCCTCTTGAAAATAAGCTTCTAAGGAATCGGGTAAATCCAAATGCAGGACCAAGCGTACGTCTGGTTTATCGATGCCCATTCCAAAGGCATTGGTGCAAACCATTATACGCAGTTCGTTTTTTACCCAGGCGTTTTGACGGGCTTGCCTTTCAGCCACTTTTAAGCCGGCATGGTAATAATCGGCCGAATAGCCCATACTACTTAGCCATTTGCTAATTTCAACAACACCTTTCCGGTTACGTAAATAAATTATCGTGCTGCCAGAAATACGATTTAGGATTTCTAAACAAGCTTCCATCTTATTTTCAGTTTTCCGAACATTGTAACTTAGTTCGGGTCGGAGGAAGCTTTTTTGAAAAACGGCTCCTTTATTAAAGGCTAATTTATCCTGAATATCCTGCACCACTGCTGGTGTAGCCGTAGCTGTGAGTGCTATTATTGCTAAATCGGGTTTCAACTCCCTAAGTTTTGCAATGTTTAAATAGGCAGGTCTAAAATCATAACCCCACTGACTAATACAGTGCGCCTCATCTACCACAATAAAATTAAGATTGATGTACTGAAGCCGGTTCATTAGCTTCTCGTTGTCAATACTTTCAGGAGAGATATAGATAAATTTATAGTAGCCGTTGGCGGCATTTTGCAAGGCAAGTTCTCTCTCGCCTGTACTAATACTTGAATTAAGAGCAATGGCATTAATGCCTCTTTCCTTTAGGTTTTGTACCTGATCGGACATTAATGCAATTAAGGGAGATATCACTAAAGCTGTTCCTTCTTTGGCAATGGCGGGTACTTGAAAACAGATTGATTTACCGCCGCCCGTAGGAAGCAGTGCTAGCGTATCCTTATTCTGTAGAGCAGAGTGGATAATATCTTCTTGCAAGGGCCGAAAAGAATCGTATTGCCAAAAGTCCTTTAGGATTTTATGTATTCCCCTCACTAAAGTCCCAGTCTTTTTAAAATAAAATTAGCTCGTTCTTCAGGACCTAGCTTAGGAACTTCAATAATATGGTAGCCAAAAAATTGATAAATGTCTTTTAAGGCACGGTGAATATCTAGCATCAGTTGCGTATCCTCCCAGCGCACTTCGTCATTGCCGTATATTTCTTCCCACGGGGGAGTTAAAAACACTTCTGGATGGTATTTTAGAATTGACGCTTCTTTTTCAAGATCTAAGTTTTGCAGGCCATCTCTACGCAAGTAGCCCAAATTATCGGGCACGCCACGATCGTAAAAGTTATAGGCATCTGCCTTAGCGTTAAAATACTGCTCTTTTTGTCGCTTAAAGAGCTCTACCCCAAAATCAGCATGGTTTTTCCAAGGCAGTAAGTCGCTATTTAATACTTGCTGTTCGGCTATTAAAGCCCGAGCCATTTCTGGGTGAATGGTAAAGCCTTTATTTTCTAAAAGTCCAAGTATGGTGCTTTTTCCCGTCCCAGGGGCGCCTGTTATTACCACGCGTTTTGTCATTATCAGTATTTTATGCCGAAGCTGCGATATATAAATCCTAAAATCCAGGCGGGGCCAATTAATAAAAACTGAAGATCTTTAAGGAAGGATGGTTTCTTACCTTCGATATGATGACCCACAAATTGACCAATCCAAGCCAGTACAAAAATAGTCAAGCTAGAGGCCCAAAGCGGTATTGTGATCATTTTTAAGTATACAATTCCTTGTAAACAAAGAAATGAAAAAAGAGCAATGCCTAAAAATATGGGCAAAGAGAGCCGAATGTAGATCAACAAGCCAATTAATATTAAAAGGCTCCCAAAATGTAGGTAGTTTTGTAGTTCTGCTGGTGCAGATGCGACAAGACCAGCAGTAGGGATAGAAGCTAAAAGAGCAACAATACTGAAGAATATAAGGGGAACACAGATGTAGTGTATAATTTTGTTGGTGGCATTTTGATGACTTACTGCATATTCATCAAACCAATTTTGCATGCTCTTCATAATTTATACCTTTTTTTGCCTAAAGTAAATATTTTTCAAAATTTGAAAGATGGAAGATAAAAAAGCCAAATACGAAAAACTGAAGGAGCAGTTAAAATTAAGCACTAAATGGCCTAGCCTTTATATGTTTAAGTTTATTGTCCCTGCCGAAAATGAAAAAATCGCGCAAGTTGAAAGCCTTTTTAACAGCAAAGAGGCCCAAATCCAACTCAGGGAGTCTCGTAAAGGAAATTATGTTAGCGTTACGGCTAAGGAGATGATGATGAGCCCTGATAAAGTAATTGAGCGTTACCTTGAAGCGGAAGAAATTAAAGGTTTGATTTCTTTATAAATTACTGTTCTATAGATTGATAGTGGAATTCAGTTAAAGTAAAATTTTGAGCTCGGATAGTAAATTCAATCGGATTGCAACAACGCTCACAGTCTTCAATATACTCTTGTTCGCTTACGCTAAGATCGGCCAAAATCGAGGCTTCCGTGAAACAATACGGACAGGTATAGAAAATCTCTTCCACTTATAATTTTTGTTTTTCTGGAACAATAAAAGTACCTCGGCCACCAACAACCAAGCGCTCTACTGGACTGTTAGGATGAGAAGGGTGCAGGGCGTCAATTTTACGATAATTGACAAAAAAGTTTTCTGGGAAATCGCCGTAATGAGTATCCTCATCAATGGCTGTTTGTATAATTCTTTGGCCAGCCAAATACAGGTTTTTCAAATCTCTGGTATGCACTTCTTTAGTGATATGTAAAGGATGTATACCGGCCTCAAAAAGCATTTCATCGGCTATCCAATTACCAATTCCGGCAAATAGCTTCTGGTTCAGTAAGCTAGTTTTAATAGCAACGGCGGGTTTACTGAGTTTTTCGGAAAACTCTTCCAAGCTAATTTTGAGAAAATCTTTTCCAATTTTTGCTTTTTGCTGATAGCTCTCTGGATTATCAACTATCTCTACCACTCCAAATTTGCGCAAATCACAAAAAGCCAACTTTTCGCCATTTTCAAAATGAAAAACGAGCCTTGCATACTTAGGTAAATTATCCCCGGTAAAAAGTTCTAAATTACCGGTCATTCCGAAGTGTAAATGTAGCCAAGATCCTCCAGAAATACTGGCAAATAGGTATTTACCAATACGCTCGGTTCTTTGAAAAGTATGCCCTAGCAGGCTTTTTTCAATGCTTTCTGGACTACTCTTGTAAACTTTTTCAAGCTCATCAAGGAAGTCTAAGGCAA
>CBFHVV010000043.1:0-23993 GCA_965658965.1 Croceimicrobium sp. | reverse complement strand
TGTCCCGCATTATTATATTGCTTTAGGCTCAGGTAAATAATGGTGTCTGATAACTCCCAGCGACTAATTTCCTCTCCCTTTTCATTATAGTTTAGCTTTAGCACTAACTGGCTTTCGCGAGAAGGGTTTTTAAGCTTACTAATGCTTTTTACTGAATGACTTCTAATAAACTCTTTGGGCCAGTACACTTGCTGAGCCAGGCTTTTTTGACTTACTAAGAAGTTGAGAACTATAAGACTTACTAAGATTCTTTTCATACCACGGATTACCACCGGAAGGTAGCGGAAAAATGGTAACAATTTCTATTTATTTAAGGGAGGGCTTGTTTTTAGAGGCACTTTCTTGAGTCTCTTTTTTACTGAAAAAAGGCTAAAAATGAAATAATCCTCGCTTTTAATAAAGTGAATAAAAAAAATTAGACTGGCGAACTATTATATTGATTTAAAGATAATTGTATGTCAAATTTTGTTCAGAAATTTTGGAAGGGGTTTTTAATTAAGTTCAAAGGTGGGTGAAGTTAATAATTAAACGTTTATATTTATTTTTTAATAGGGGTATATAAAGTTATTTAAGTATAATGAAAAAGAATATTCAAGAGCGGCTGATGGGGGGCTTGCGGACACGAATAGGGGGGCATGAATCGCTTTCGAAATGGCTGGCGGAAACTTTGGACATCGATGTTAGTCTTGCCAGCCGAAAGGCAAATGGTTCGGTGGGCCTTAGCTTGGCTCAATTGGAATTGATTATTGATACTCTGCCTTTGGCGGTAGAAGATTTATTACCCAATAATAAAAAGAACCAGATTTTTGTAGGCTCTTACAGCTATTTTCGAAGCAATAAGGAAATAGAGGCTTATCTCTTATCAATCATTAAAAACTTCGAGTTTGCTTATCAGTCGGGGGCGCATTTAAAGTATTTTGCGCGCGATTTACCTTTGTTTTACTTCTTTTTTAATAAGGATTTGGCGCGCTTTAAATTTTCTATGTGGACAGATGATCTGCGCGACTCGGGACTGCAAAAGTTTAATGATACTATTTTTAGTCTTTGTGATGAAATTGCGGCCCTCTACAAAAGCTTACACACTACAGAGATGTGGAATAAAGAGGTGATGCGCAATCAAAGAGAGCAAATTAATTGGTATTACGGCTTGCAGGCAATATCTACGGCTGAGCGCGATATAATTCTAGCTAGTTTAGATGAGATCTTGGTAGACTATAAGAAGTGGGCCGCGGAAGCAAAGAAGGAAAACGGAGCCTTTGATTTATATGTTACCAGTTTTAATACTATGAATAGCGGCGGCTTGCTAACCATTGGTGAGCATAAGCAGTTAATGACCGCCTTGTCGGGGGTGTTTTTTATTTCCAGTGCTAATGCAAGTTTGTCCAATAGCTTTGAAGAGCAATTTGATCAACAGCGTTTGGCTGCGAATCTGCTTACAAAAGGTAATGCCCTAGCGCGATCAGATTTTTTCCGCAGTATGTCAAGTAGTTTGGAGATCTAATGATTTCTATAAGCTCTTGCCTCTGCAATTTGTCGCTTTTTATTGTGCGATATTTAAGTTGAATTCCCGACAATAAAATTTGCATATAATCTCCTAATTCTAAAAGGCTTAATCGAAATACTGCGTATTAAATCATTCGCGAGCATTTAGTGGTGCCGAAAATAACTCTGAGAATTTAGGGTAATTTATTTACCTTGAACCCAGATTATTAAGGGACTATGAGGAATTTATTTTTGGCGACATTCATGCTGATTAGTAGCATGGGTTTTGCGCAAATGACGGCGGATTCCGCCACTTATGTGAATGCGGTTGGTGTTCAGGATGTAGGTTTTGTGCCGAGTACCAATACCATTGCCGCTTGCGCCGATACTCTTTCGGTAAATATACCCGCGGGAAATTGGGTGTATGGCGTAGATGTTTTTTATACCATCGAAACAGTAGGTGGTTTTTTTGGGATGTCGCCCAGTGGCGTTTCGGGATACTTAGAATATTTGAATACCAATACCAAAGAAGCACAATTATCTGCTGGTACTTCAAATACTAATGGCGCTACTGAAACGATATCGCGGCTAAACTTAGCCTTGGCAAACGGCCCAAACGCAAGTGGTCAACTAGATTTTCGATTACATCAATTTGATATCGCTTTTTTTAGCACTGGCTGTGATACTGCCGATGCAAAGGTACAAGCAGGTTCTTGGAAAATTGTGGTGCATCATGCGCCAGCCCCCACCTGTTTAAAGCCTAGCGCTTTGGCTCTCAACTACGCCATGCACAATCGGGCAGAAGTTAGTTGGCAAACGGGTGGAGCTAGCAATTGGCAAATCGAATATGGCCCAGCGGGATTCAGTCTAGGCAGTGGAACTTTATTGTCTGCTCCCAGCAATCCTTTTATTATAAATGGACTAAGCGCAACTAGCAATTACGAATTTTACGTACGCGATAGCTGCGGCATTGCCAATGTTAGTTTTTGGGAAGGCCCTTTTGCCTTTAGCACTTTATGCAATCCGCTAACGTTTACGACGAGCTTATTGGAAGATTTTGAAGGTAGTACTTGGCAATCTGGTGCGGGAGCTTTTAATGCTAATAACACGCTCGCGAATTGTTGGACTCGTAATCCTGTTGCGCCAACCGGAGCTGGCGGTCCTTTTGGTGGTGGCGACTTTGCTTGGGGTACTGGTACGGGTGCAACGGCAACCGCTAATACCGGACCGAGTGGCGCACAAGCGGGTACAAATTACATTTATGTTGAGGCTAGTGGTGGTGCTAATCAAGATATTGCAACGATCACCAGTCCATTAATTGATTTAAGTTCATTGACAATTCCGGCAGTAGAGTTTTATTACCATCGCTATGGTGTGTCGGTAGGTGAAGTGAAGTTACAAGCTTGGTCTAGCGCTCAAGGCTGGCAAGATGTATGGACACAGTCTGGTGCAGAGAACCAAAGTGCCAGCACTGATGCTTGGATTAAAGAAACGGTAGTTTTAAACTCTTTTGCCAACGATACAGTGCTGCTGCGCTTTAGGGCGGTACGTTCTTTTCAGGCGCAAGGCGACATTGCCATTGATGAGTTAGAAATTAAAGAAGCGCCTAATTGTCCACAACCTACTCTTTTTACTAGTACTGGTAGTACTACTAATAGTGTAAGCTTTAGCTGGAGTTCTAATAATGCTAGTTCTTGGGAAATTGAATATGGGCTGCCAGGTTTTGCTTTAGGAACGGGTACCGCGGTGCTGGTTACGGCTAACCCTGCAAGCATTACTGGTTTGGCGAGCGGGCAAACTTATGAGTTTTACCTGCGCTCCATTTGTAGTAGTACCGATACATCGGTATGGTCTAATCCCGTTATTGCTAATACTTTGTGTAATGCTGTAGCCGCACCATTTTTTGAAAATTTTGACGGTAGTGGCTGGACTGCAGGGACTGGAGTTTACAATGGTGGAGATGCTTTAGCTTCGTGCTGGTTTAGAAGCCCACAAGCGGGTACGGCAGGCGTTGATCCTGTTTATTGGGGCACGCGCGCCACGGCAACTACCACGCCTAATACGGGCCCAGACACAGATAATAGTGGGAGTGGGAATTTTATGTATTTAGAATCTTCGGCGGGTTCTATCGGGCAGTTTGCTTTTTTAGAAAGCCCCTTTATCGATTTGAGCGCACTTACTGTACCAGAGCTTACTTTTTATTATCACATGTTCGGTAATACCATGGGCACTCTTTCGGTAGATGTGTACTCCGCGAGCAGTGGCACGTGGACCCTGGGTTTGTTTTCGATAAGTGGCACCCAGCACGCATCTGGGCTTGACCCATACACCGAAGCCATTGTATCTTTAGCGAGTTTCGCTGGGGACTCGGTAGTTCTCCGTTTTGTAGGCGCAAAAGGCAACGAGAGGCGCAGCGATATGGCAATTGATGAAGTGCGGATTGAGGAAGCACCAGCTTGTCCGCAGCCCTTAAATTTAATCAGCACCAATTTAACGGCTAATAGTGTAGATTTAAGTTGGACTAGCGGTGGCGCGACCAATTGGAATATTGAGTATGGCGCTCCCGGTTTTAGTCCTGGGCAGGGTACCATGGTAAATGCAAACACGAATCCTTTTAGCCTAAGCTTGGGGGCAAATCAAGTTTACGATATTTATGTACGCGACAGCTGTGGGGCGGGAAACGTAAGCCTGTGGACTGGCCCCATTACGATAACAATGCCTTGTGGGATTTCCACTTTGCCTTTTTCAGAAAATTTTGATGGTTCTTTATGGACCGCTGGGCTTGGAGCAACCAATGTGGCAAATGGAATTAGTAGTTGCTGGACTCGGCCAAGCAATGCTAATCCAAACTTTGGTACACGCACAGGAGCCACTGGTTCAGTGGGAACGGGTCCTTTATCGGACTATAGTGGGAATGGTAATTACCTCTTTACAGAGGCCAGTGGCAGTGCAGGAGCTGGTAGTATAACTACTCCGCAAATTATCATGAGTACTACTATTTCATCTCCGGCCCTTAGCTTTTATTACCACATGTTTGGAACCGGTATCGACTCACTTTATGTGGAAGTGAATGACGGTAGTGCTTGGGTGCAAATTACCAGTATTGTTGGGGCTCAGCAGAGCGCTAATGCAGATGCGTGGATTTTAGTGGAGCAGAGTTTATTGAGCTATGTGGGCGACACGATTCGGATACGCTTTACAGGGGTAAATAGCGCTTTTCCTGGCGATATTGCCATAGATGAGGTAAGCATTGATAATATCGCTTGTCCGCAATCTTCTAATTTTGCGGTAAGTAATGTTAGCGCCAACACTGTTGATTTAACTTGGTCTAATGGCGGATCGGCTGGCCAATTAATTGAATATGGACCAAGCGGTTTTAGTCCAGGCTCGGGTACCATACTTAGCACGAGCGCTAGCCCCTTTACGGTGAGTGGTTTAGCCAGTGCTACCGCTTATGATTTTTATTTAACCGATAGTTGTGGGTTAGGTAATTTGGCCGCGCAAATCGGACCAATTACGGCTACTACTTTATGTTCTTTCTTTACTGCGCCTTATTCAGAAAATTTTGATGGTACAACCTGGCAAGCCGGTGCCGGTGGTACAAATGCGGGAAATTTAATTAACACTTGTTGGTTGCGGCCGAGCGATGCCGTTCCAAATTTTGGCACTTTTACGGGTGCTACCACCTCGGCAAATACGGGTCCTAATGCGGCTTCAGGTGGTAGTGGTAATTATATTTATGCGGAGTATAGTAATGGTGCAGTTGCGCCGGGCGAAATAAGTTCTCCAGAAATTTATATCCCCAGCACTCTTGCAAGCCCCATTGTGGAGTTCTCCTATTTTATGTTTGGAGGAGCAATTGATAGTTTAGTTTTTGAAGCGGTGCAAAATGGCAGCAATACCAGATTGGGTTCAATTGTGGGAGAGCAGCAAACGGCAGAAACTGACCCCTGGCTTTTTGAGGACTTTAGTTTGAGTGCCTTTTCTGGTGATACCATCAGTATTCGCATCTTGGCCTACAGTACAGGTGGTTTTACCGGTGATATTGCCATAGATGATTTTGCCGTTAAAGATTTAAGTTGTCCTCGCCCCTCTGCCCTAAGCGCAACTGGAGCTACAAAAAATAGTATTACTTTAAGCTGGACAAGTGGCGGTGCCAGTAATTGGCAAATTGAATATGGATCTCCTGGTTTTACGCAAGGGCAGGGCACATTGGTGGCTGCTAACTCTAATCCTTTTACAATTACGGGCCTAAACGCTAGCACTTATTATAGTTTCTATTTACGTGATAGTTGTGCGGTAGGTGATGTAAGTAAATGGATAGGTCCAATTATTGCCGCTACTTCTTGCGATACGGTTTTAGCTCCCTATTTTGAGAATTTTGACATTGCATTCGACCCCGGTACCAATCCTGCTGGAGCACAGAATATTGGCTCAAGCATTTCACCTTGTTGGACGAGAGATTCGGATAGCCTCTACTTTTGGGGAGGAGGAACAGGTGCTACTCCCACGGCTGGCACAGGGCCCTTTTTCGATAATACCAGTGGAAATGGAAACTATGTTTACGTAGAATCTTCTTTTGCACCTGCGGCTAGTGCCGCTTGGTTGGAAACGCCTTATATAAATTTAGATAGTTTAGATTTTCCTGAAATTCGTTTTTGGTACCATGTATGGGCTCAAAATGGTTCGCAGGGAACTTTGGTGTGGGAAGTAGATAGTGGAAACGGCGTGTGGAATTCTTTAGGTACGATTACTGGAAATCAAGGTTTTCAGTGGCAAGAGGAGCTCACCGATATCCGCGACTATGCTGGAACAACAATTAAACTGCGGTTTAGTGCAACTGTTGGTGCGGGCCCCACTTCGCAACAAGGCGATATAGCGATAGACGATTTGAGCATTATAGAAGGTATCTCTTGTCCGGATCCAGATTCTTTACAATTATTAAACCGCACGAGTAGTAGTTTTGCGATTGACTGGGTTCCTGGCTCGGCGAGTGATTTTAATATAAGCTGGCAAGCAGTAGGTACGACGGCAATTGCTACTGCTAATAGCACTACCAATAGTGCAACTATTACGGGTTTATCAGGACAAACTTCTTATGTGGTATGTGTGCGCGATAGTTGCGGGCCAGGCAATACCTCTGCTTGGGTCTGTGATACTTTTCAAACCCGATGTAGTCCGCTAACTGCCCCTTTTAGTGAAAATTTTGATGGTGCTGCTTGGAGTGTTGGCACCGGCGGAGGTAATGTTGGAAACACTGTTGACCCTTGTTGGGAACAGGTGGCTGGTAACCCGAATTTCGGGACTGGATCTGGTCCAACAGGATCGGTAGCAACTGGGCCCGATATCGATGTAAGTGGCACTGGAAATTACATTTACACAGAATATAGCGGAGCGGCAGCAAATGAAGGATTAATATACAGTCCAATGATTGTTTTGCCGAGCTCCTTTGCGAATCCCGAGCTTAGTTTCTCTTACCACATGTTTGGAGCGGGTATCGATAGTCTGCAAGTTGCCGTAGAAGTAAACGGTGCAGAAAACTACCTGTACAGCATAGTGGGTGCGCAGCAAAATGCTAATGCAGCACCATGGCTAAGTGCCACGGCTAGCTTGAATGATTATTCTGGCGACACCATTCGTTTAGTCTTTAAAGGCTTTGGTGCTAACTTTAATAGTGATATTGCTATAGATGAGGTTTCCATTAGCTCGGTTTCTTGTCCTATTCCCAATGCACTAAGCATAACTACCACTACCGCAAACAGTATTAATTTTACGCATAGCAATGCAGCTGCAAGCGCTCAGGTGGAGTATGGTTTAGCAGGCTTTAACTTGGGCAGCGGCACTACTATTTTAGTACCAGGAGCAACGGGTAGTGCGACGGGATTAAGCCCGGGTACTTATTATGAGTTTTACATTCGCGATATCTGTGCACCTGGCGATACCAGTGCGTGGTTTGGTCCTGTTTTAGGTAATACTGCCTGTGGTATTCAGGTAGCTCCTTATTTAGAGAATTTTGACTTTGCTTTTGATGAAGGTGCAGGGGGTGTAAATACCGGTTCTACGATTTCACCATGCTGGGGTCGCGCACCCGATAGCCTTTACCATTGGGGTGGTGGAACAGGTGCCACGCCTAGTGGTGGAACAGGCCCTACGGGGGATCATACCTCGGGTACAGGTTCCTATGCCTATGTAGAGGCTAGCGGGGGTCAGAGTGGAGATACGGCGATCCTGCAATCTCCTTTAATCGACCTAAGCGCTCTCAGTCAGCCTGAAATGGTGTATTGGTTGCACATGTTTTCGGCCAATGGAATGCCAATAGTCCTTGATGTTGAGATTCTTGGGACGGCAGGTTCTTGGACTAATTTAGAAACTGTTACTGGTTCTCAGGCCAATGCCTGGCAAGAGCGTCGAATCGATCTGGCAGCTTATGCAAATCAATCTGTGGTAGTACGTTTTGTGGCCGTAAAAGCCACGGGCGGAGCCGCCTTCCAAGGCGATATTTCGGTAGATGATTTGGCGATTGATGAGAAATTAAATTGTGCGCCAATTTATATGCCTTTCACCGAGAACTTCGATAGCTCAGCTTGGCAGGAAGGCACTGGCGCAACCAATGCGAATGATCAGATTGATCCTTGTTGGATTAGGCCCCTTAGTAATTTAAATCAGTGGGGTACGGGTACGGGTACTACGCCATCGGCCAATACAGGGCCTAATGCCGATTTAAGTGGTACGGGTAATTACTTGTATTCTGAGGCTTCACGTGGAGCGGCCGTAGCGACAATTAGCACACCGTCTATTATTATTGATGCGAGTAGTGCTGCACCCTATTTATTTTACAGTTATCACATGTTTGGGGCGACGATTGTCGATTTCCAGATTGAGGTAGATAATGGCAGCTCTACCGTTTTAAATACACTTAGTGGTCAGCAGCAAACTAGTAATGCCGCGGCGTGGATTAGCGATTCACTCGACTTATCGGCCTATATAGGCGATACGATTACGATTAACTTTTTGGCGGAGGCCACTAATTTCACAGGCGATATAGCCATTGATGGTATTGCCGTACGCGAAGCGATTTTACCCTGTACTGATCCTACAGCTTTAGCCTTGTCCAATGCTACACAAACTTCAGTGCAAATTAACTGGACATCGGTAAACCCAGGGCAGTCGGTATTAACTTATTACGACTTAGCTGCTGGTCCTGGCACTATGACGGTAATTACCGGGCTTAGTAGTCCTTATACCTTAAATGGTTTAGTAGCCAATAGTCAATACCAAATAGGCGTATACGATTCTTGTGCTGCTGGTCTTTTTAGTGCTGCATTATTCGATACCGCCACTACCTTGGCTTGCGATACAGTAAGTGCGATAGGTACTGCTACTACTAGTTTTTATGGGGCAAGCTTTAATGGCTCGAGCTCTGTAAACGCGGATAGTTTGTCGTGGGATTTCGGTGATGGCACCGTGGCCGCTGGCTTTAATCCTAATCATGTGTATGGCGCATCTGGGCTTTACACCATAAACCTGATGGCTTATAATGATTGTGGTACCGGTGATACGGTATCCTTCTCCCTACTAATTTGTGATACACTTAGCCCGCAGCTTTCTACGAATATCCAAATCGATAGTCTTACTTACGACGCTACAGGCTCTAATGCCACTGGCTTTATTTGGGATTTTGGCGATGGTTCTACGGATACTAATAGGATGGGTGCTTACCGTTATGCGAACTCGGGAACCTACACGCTTAGCTTAACCGTTTTTAACGACTGTGGTGATACTTTAAGCGCTTCTGAAACTATTACGGTTTGTGGCGCGCCTAAAGCAGATTGGACTTATACTATTATGAGTCCAGTAGGTTCTGGCTTGAGAATTCAATTTGATGCGTCGGCCTCCAATAATGCAGTTAGTTATAATTGGGATTTTGGCGATGGCAATACTGGAACGGGCGTAAACCCGATACACATCTACACTACTCCTGGTTTGTATTATAGTGTGAAACTGGAAGTAAGCAATTCTTGTGGCGATAAAGATGAGTGGGAATATGTTTTATCTAGCATATCTACCGACGAGTGGTTGCTGCAAGATGCAATAGAAATTTTCCCTAACCCAACTAGTGATATTGTTAATGTAAAATGGTCAAGCCAAGATGTGCAGATTTATTCTCTGCGTTTAATGGATGCGCGTGGAGCTTTAATGCAGCAGTATTCCATAAAGCCTGGCGCGAATGATGAGGCCACGCTTATCTCGCTTAGCGCTTTGCAAAGCGGTATGTACTTTATTGTAATAGAAAGTAATAAAGGGCAGATTAAGTCACCGATAATTAAGGTAGACTAAGCGTTAATCAATAGCCTTAAAAATAAAAACCCCGCTGATAGCCAATCAGCGGGGTTTTTTACTTTGTTTCCAAGCTTAGTCCTTTAAGAACTTTACCTGATGCTGCTTCCCGTCAAGGCTAAAAGAAGCGATATACAGGCCGGCAGGAATTCCTTTAAGATTACTAAGTTGAATTTCATCGCCATTAGTCAAAGGCTCTTTATTTGCAATAAACTGTCCGTCGATACTGTAAATATCAATGGTAGACGGTTTACCCGCAAGGCCATTGGTGCCGATTGTTAAATTATCCTTTACAGGAACAGGGTAGGCGTTCAGAGCTTTCTGCGGTGCCTTGTTTTCTTGCAGAGATACATTAGATTCTTGATATACTCTTACATAATCAATATCCATTGCACTTTCAGTAAAGCCCGAAGAAATGCTAGGTTCAATTGCGATATTTAGCAAAATGTATTGTTCTGCATCAAAAGGCCAAGTAGCGGCATCTTTGAGCGGTGGATTGTACACAAAGTGGGTAACACTGTCTACGCTAAAAACCAATTTTTCGCTCGTCCACTCTAAGGCATAAACGTGGTAATCGGTAGAAACGGTAGGGATTACTTGACCACCATGATTAATAGTGCCTCCAAAGCTGGAAGGAGTGTGCGTGGCGCTAGATACATAATTTTGATTGCTACCCCAGTGCTCCATAATATCCATTTCGCCACAAGCGGGCCAAGGGTCTGTGCCGAAGCCTTGAATTTCCCAATAGGCGCCATCTTCAACAATATTTTTACCTAAAGTCCAGATAGCAGGCCAGGTACCAAGGCCGGTTGGTAGTTTTGCGCGTACCTCGATACGCCCATATTTAAAAGCAAATTTAGAGTTTAGGCGTGCGGAAGTGTATTGTTTGGTAACACCTTGGTCGGTGTAGCTTTCTTTTTTAGCCACAATGCTTAACTCTCCATTGGCAACCGAGCTATTGCTTAACTCATCGGTGTAGTGCTGGATTTCTCCATTATACCAGCTGCCGCCAGCGGGTAGTTTAGTTTGGTGATGCCATTTGCTGCTATCCACTGCTCCGGTGTAATTAAACTCATCAGACCAAACCAATTGGTTAAAGTTGGTCGTGGCCTGAAGGGTGTCTTGATAGTAAAAGTCGTCTATGTAGGCTAGTACTTCATCGCTATTATTCTCGCCATTAATTTGAATTAAGACCCGGTTTAAATCGTTCCTTTGGATTGGGGCTAAGGAGGTAGGGTCAAGGTTTAGGAAGGGATCGTTAGCGAAGTCGAAGCTTACTGTTTGCCATTGATCTAGATTGATGTTTTTGATTATTTCTGTTTGGGTACTCCATGGGGAGCCCAAGTTGCCATCCTGTAATTTTAGAGAAACCTGATTGTTTTGGTTTCCGGTAAGACCAGAGGAGGGGACGTAGATTTTAAAGCTAAAGCTCGGATAATTGGCTAAGTCGAAGTTTCTGCCCGCATCAAAACGGATATTAGCATAAGTGCCACCAATGTCGTGATATTCTAAAACCGTACTAGAAGTGTTAATGCCTTGTGCTACTGGATTGGGGAGGTTGGTGTTGAGGTTGCAGTCATCACCAAACCAAGAGTTTATATTGCCATTTCCTTCAAAGTCATCCTCAATACTTTGTGCTTGGGCAAAATGTGAAAGGCAGAGTAAGGAACTGAGCAGGAGGGTTGTTTTTAGCATAGAGAAAGTACTTAAAGTTAGTTTTACTATATGCTAAGATACTGATAAATTATTTGCGAAGGTTTTTTGATTCTTTAAGATATTGATTTTAAGATTATTGGCATATACCTATTTGAAGCCAAAGATCTACTAAGGCTCTTTAATTTTTAGCTTATAGTCTTCGGGTTTATAAGTACTTGCCTTGTTAAGTTTCAATGCTTCTTAGGCTGTTGAAGTTGAAACTAATAAATTGTACTTTAACAATCCTTAATAAACCTGTCAATCGCATGAATAAAAAAATGATTTTCACTCTATTTCAGTGCTGCTTAGTAGTAGCCTTAACTGCTCAGCAAGCCACTAATCTTAATGCCGATTCTATACAAGGTGCTTATTTTCGAGCCATGCAGGAGAAGAGTTCCGTCATGCAGAATTTCCCTATACAAGTATGGCAGGATATTAAGGTGGAGTCTAGGGATCATAAATATCTCCATAAAAAGGCTCCTGTTTTAGCAGAAAGCAGCTTAGATGGTGTAAATTATAATATCGGCGGCAGGGGCAAGATTCAAGTGCTTAACTTTTGGTTCGTGGGTTGTATACCTTGTCATTTTGAAATCCCACATCTAAATAAAATTTATGAAGACTATAAAGACGACCCTGAGGTAGAGCTGGTTTCACTTTGCCGCGATGATGCAAAACGAATCAATGAATATTATAAGCTTAATAATCTCAAAGACTCTGTGATTTTTCGAGCTGCTAAAAATGAGACGATTCAGTATCCCGTTATTGCGCGAGCTCGCTTAGAGGCCTTGGAATACCGAGTTTTTAACTTCCCTACTACCTTTGTTATTGATGAACGGGGCATTGTGCAGTTTGTGTCTCGAGGCTTTTCAGTGCACGAAAATGATAAAGATTATTTCTACAAAATGCTAAAAAAAGCGATCGAAGAAGTTCGGGCCGGAAGACCTATCCCTCTAAGGGCTGAGACTTAAAACCTGAGGAGAACCTTAGGTGTTTGCCGGTATCATCAAATATTTCCTTCCTTTTAGTGAGCAGTCCTCCAAGCTTGTTTTTAAAACCCATCCAGTGCAGTTTTGAGGCCAAGAGTGATCTTTTATGCTACTTTTGTCGCCTAGCTTAGTTTATGGTTGAACTAATTTTTCTCCATCTCCCTAAAACGGGTGGTTCCTCTTTTCTAGAGGTATTAAAATTTGCTTACGGCGAGGAGCAGGTGCGTCATTTTGAGCGCGATGAATGCTTAGATTTAAAAAAGCGTGGACAAAAGATATCGGAAGTTATTGGTCCTGAAATTAAGGTAATACACGGTCATATTCGCTTCTCAGAAATTAAAGATATCTATAAAAAGCAGAAGCCAAAACTAATTACCTTTTTGCGGGAGCCCATTGCTCGGGTGGTCTCCAATTATTATTGGTGGAAGAATAGTCTAAAGGATAAGCCGTCGCATCCAGTTTATCACCGTCGCCACGACAGTTTAAGCACCTATGTGGAATCGAAGATTACGCAAAATAAGATGAGCTACTTTTTAAAAGGCAGCTCTTTAAAGGATTTTAGCTACCTCGGTTTTCTGCATACTTTTGAGGAAGATGTAGCGCAAATTGCCCAGATTTTTGATTGGCCAGTAGCGCCGAAATTTCATGAGAAAAAGGCCAGTAGCTTTTTAACCAAGCCGAGAGAACCGCTAAGCGATGCGCTGGTAAAGAAGCTAAGAAAGCTTAATAGAAAGGATATCGCTCTTTATGAAAAAGCTTTAAAACGCAAGGAGAAGGCCAAGCGCTTAGGCTAAATTGCTGGCCCTTTACAATCTTATTTTTGCTTTGTTTTTAATTAGTAATTTTGCCTTCTATTTTATCAGCCTAATTTTTTACCGCCGGTAATATCGAGGAAGGAACTATTTTGGGAGCACGGTCAGAGACATCATTTTTTACAAATGCCAGCTGGGTCTATAATCTAGTGGCAGCAAGCAATGCTACGCCTCATCCAAGTGAGATAGTCGGGCAAGAAAAGGTTGCGATTGTACACGAGTGGCTAAGTACTAAAGCGGGCTCGGAAAAAGTAACAGAATGCTTAATAAACTTACTACATAATGTACAAGTTTATTCTACGGTAGACTTCATGTCTAAGCGCGACCGCAAAGCCCTTATGGGAGATCGCTTCCCGAAAACAAGTTTTATCCAAAAACTACCCTTGGCCAGAAGGCACTTTCGTTATTATTTGCCAATTTTTCCATTTGCGGTAAGGGCTCATAATTTAAAGGATCACTCCTTAATTATTTCCAGCTCCCATGCTTTTGCCCACGGTATTAAAACGCGTCCAGAGCAATTGCACATTTCATACAGCCATACACCCATGCGCTATATTTGGGATATGCAGGAATTGTATCTTGAGGCTAATAATATCAACAAAGGTCCTATTGCTTGGGCCAGTCGAATTCTCACCAGCATCCTACGCAAGTGGGATAAAAGAGTGTCGAGGAATGTTGATTATTACATATCTAATTCAAAATTTACCGCGCAGCGAATCAAAGATTTTTACCAGAGAGATGCGCATGTAATCTACCCTCCGGTAGAGATTGATAAATTTAAACTAGAAGAGCTAAAAGACGATTTTTATGTGAGCGCTTCGCGTTTGGTATGCTACAAAAAAGTAGAACTAGTAGTTGAGGCTTTTAATAAGATGCCAGACAAAAAGCTTGTCTTAATTGGAGATGGCAATAGAAAGAGCGTTATTGAAAAAATAGCGGGTCCCAATATTACGGTCTTATCGCATTTAGATTTTGCGGATTTTAAGGCCCATATGTCTAAAGCTAAGGCTTTTGTGTTTGCGGGTAAGGAGGATTTTGGAATCACTTTAGTAGAAGCTCAGGCTTGTGGCACCCCGGTAATAGCATTTGGCGAAGGTGGTGCGGCAGAAATAGTAAGAGATGGGGAAACGGGTGTGCTTTTTAAAGAACAAAGTACCGAGTCGCTTGTGCAGGCGGTAAACGATTTTGAACAAAACTTTGAGCCCAACTATTCACCTAGTTTGGTGAGAGAAAATGCCGAGCGTTTTAGCTTGGAGCGCTTTAATCATGAGGTGCTAGACTTCATAAAAACCTGTCTGAGTGAAAAAGAATCAAGCAAGCCTGCGTCTTAGTCAGCTTTCCTTTTACCTTTTTTGTTCTTATCCGCTTTTTATTCTTCTTCCGTTTAAGGGGATGATTGGGGCGGCTTTTTTGTTGTGTCAGGTTATTCTGTTGTTTTTAAGTAAACCGCCCGCTCATTCCAAGGGCTTATGGCTACCTTTACTTTTAGCCTTCCCTTTTTTCTTTTATGTTTTTAGTCTCAGCTACAGTGCCGATTTATACGGAGCTTATAAATACATAGAGCGCTCTATTCTTTTACTGGTTCTGCCCTTCTTGCTTTATTTTAACCGCTCTACCATTAATAGTAAGGTTTTACATAATTCCTTGCGCTTCTTGGCTTTGACCATGACTATGTTGAGTGCCTATGTGATAGCGGCAATGCTGCTAGAGTCCACCTTTGCAGAAGCGGCCGAAGCGCGCGATGCCTATTACTTGATTCGAACAAAATTAGAGAGCCTAAGTGGTTTGCATCCAACTTATTTCTCATTACTCAACGCTCTTGCCGTACTCGCTCTTTTGCATAATGTGCGGGCCAGACAATTTAAGCTTCGAGCTAAAAGCTTAGCATTCTTATCCCTAGCAATACTTTTAGCTGCTATGCTGATTGCTAGTTCTAAAATGATACTTTTTGCTTGCTGCCTTAGTAGCTTACTAGTTTTAGGAGAAGGCCTAAGTAGGAGAGCAATTTTAACGCGATTGGCTTTAATGCTAGCTTTAGGGACCTTGTTGGTTTTCAGCTTAAGACCACTGCGAGAGCGCGCAATTACACTTGTGGTCGCCTTGCAGCAGACAGAAGTAGAAGAGCATAATCCGGATAGTATGCGTAAAGCTATTTATCAGGCTACCTGGCAGGCCATTGCTGAACAGCCTTTTTGGGGAACGGGAATTGGTGATGCCCAAGATGTTCTAAATGAAAAGTATGTCGAAAATGGCTATCTTTTAGCCAGGGAACGGGGCTTTAATACGCATAACCAATACCTTCACTTTTGGCTTTCGGTGGGGATTCTTCCATTTTTGCTCTTCCTCCTTTCAATAGTTGCACAGTTTTTCATTGCCGTTTTTACGCAAAGCCGTCTGCACTTAGCCTTTATGGTTTTAATCTCGCTGAGTTTTATTAGTGAAAACTTATTGGCACGACAAGATGGAGTATTCGCCTATGCCTTTTTTAGTTCGGTCTTCTGTTATGCGTCTTGGTCTAAAAATGGACGTCGTATTTTCATTAATGGGCGATACCTAAGCCAAGGGCTAACTGGGGTGCAGCGTTTTGCGCAAGAGCTAGTGGCTAGGCTTATACCTTCGGAACTCGATGCTAGGCTTTTAACCATGCGCGGACTAAATAAGCTAAGTCTTGAAATGCAAAGCCTGCCCTCCATTAAAGGTAACGCTCAAGTTTGGGAGCAACTGGTTTTGCCATTCTATCTTAAACTAAGTGGTTCTCCCCTTTTAATAAATCTTGGCAATAGCGCGCCAGTGCTGTATTCAAATTCGTTTGTTTGTTTGCACGACACGGCCTTTAAGCATCAGCCACGGTGGTTTTCGAATACCTTTGTAGGCTGGTATAATTTTATGATTCCTCGTATTTTAAAGTCTGCTAGGCAGGTGTTAACGGTTAGCGATTTCTCCAAAAATGAAATAATGCGTTACTATCAAGTACCTGCAGATAAAATTTCGGTTTTATACAATGGGAAGCCAAGTTTCACCCAAGGGGGATCTGCGGCTTTTGAGGTGCCTTTAGGAGATTATGCTTTATGTGTAGGTTCCTTATCAGAGCGTAAAAACCAAAAACAATTAATTGAGGCTTATCTTCAAATAGACAAGCCCAACTTTAAATTGGTTTTGGCAGGGGCTTTAAACGAAGATCTTTTTCACAGTCAGGAGGCTTTATTAGAGCGCATCAAACAGAGTGATACTGTAATCTTAAAAGAGTCGCCGAGCGATGAAGAATTGGCCCAACTGTATACTCATGCCAAATTTTGTGTTTATGTTCCCCATTATGAGGGTTTTGGGATTCCAGTGCTCGAGGCCTTTGCTTATAAAAAGCCCATTCTCCTTTCCGACATTCCAGTTTTTAAAGAGCTCTTTTTCCCCTATGTTCTTTTTTCTAGTCTGACTAATATTAGCAATCTTCGCGAAAAATTAGAGGAGATGGATTTGGACGCAAAGCTCTGGGGTGAAAGAGTAGCGACATTTAATTTTGAGCAGCGTGGATTTAGCTATAATACATCAGCTGAAAAGCTAGTAAGGCTTATAGAAAATTGCGAAAATGCAAAGGCTTGTTAAATGAGAGTAGTAGCTAATAGCCCTAATGGTGGCGGTGGTTTTTTAGGTTTTTGGAAGTCCCGCATCGCCTCGATAATACGAAACAAACAACTGATTAAACAGCTTTTATTTTTAAGTTTAACCGAGCAGTACAAAAAGACTTGGTTAGGCAGTTTATGGCTGGTGGTAAACCCGATTTTAAGTATCATCATTTGGTTAATTATGAACTTCTCGGGGATTTATCAGCCGGGTGAAACTTCCATTCCTTATGTAGGTTATATCCTGCTTAGCATGAGCATTTGGTTGTTTTTTGTTAGTTTTTTCAAACACATTGCCACCGCCGTTACCGAATCTAGCCGCATGCTTATGGAGGCGCCCTTTGAAATGGAAGCGAAGCTGGTAGAGAAGATTCTTCTCAATATTATCAATTTTATGATTCCATTAAGCATCAACATTATTGTGCTCCTCGCTATGGGAGTGAGTTTTGGTTGGTCTTCGCTTTGGTTTATGCCAGCGCTTATTCCTTTAATGCTTTTAGGAATCGCAATTGGGGTATTTTTCTCTTTAATTGAAGTGGTCTTTAATGATATCTACCTTATTGTAAATCAGGGTATGGGAGTGCTTATGTTTTTAACGCCGGTGGTTTATACCACTAAAGTAGATAGTGAATTTTTGCAAAGTATTATTCAGGTAAATCCCTTAACCTACCTAATTAGTATACCACGAGATCTGTTAATTGGTGATGAGGTGCTAAATTGGACTCCTTATTGGATTGCAAGCGGCTTTGCCTTATTTGTGTTTATCTTGGTGATTCACTTCTTTTTTAATTCAGTTTATAAAATTGTAGAGAGGATTTTTGAATAGAATTATGAAGGAGGATTTAATCATAGAAGTAGACGGGGTTTACAAGAAGTTCTGTACCAACCTAAAGTTAAATATGCTTTATGGTTTGCAAGACATCTTTAAATTCGATGATGGTAAAAAACTTCCCCCTTTGCGCAAGAAGGAATTCTGGGCATTAAAGGATGTTAACTTTAGCATTAAGCGGGGAGAGGTAGTAGGTGTTTTAGGGATGAATGGTGCGGGAAAAACTACCCTCATTCGAACCATCATGGGTACTTTTCCACCGAGTGCGGGAACTATAAAGGTAAATGGCAGAATAACTACCGTTTTTGAACGTACCCGAGCTTTTCAACGCTTTTATAGTGGGATAGAAAATATTCAGGTGAAGTGTGCACTTTTCGGAATGACCGCCGCAGAGATTGATGATAGAATGGAGCAGATTCTCGATTTCGCAGGAATTGGGCGTTTTGCAGAAGCGCCTTTTGGCTCTTACTCGGCGGGCATGCGCGCTAGGGTAAATTTTGCTATTGCCATTTTTGCGCGCCCCGATTTGCTAATAATAGACGAAGGATTAGCAGTGAGTGATGTACACTTTCGTAAGAAATGCATGGACCACCTAGCAGATTTAAAAGACGAGTCGGGGGTAATGTTAGTGTCTCATAATATGGAACAGTTTGAAGAGTTGGCGACCCGACTTATTATTATGGAGAGTGGGCAAATTGTAGGCGAAACAGACGACATTGCCTATGGGATAAAACAGGTGATGAATAAGAAGAAACAAAGCCAATTAAAGTCTTAAAGGAGTTGAAATTAAAGTGTGAAAATCTCGAACTGCTTTCCTTGCATATTCCTAAAACGGCAGGCACTTCTTTTAGAACAGTTCTGCAGGAGCGCTACGGAAAGCGGGCTGTTCTGCATTTCGATATCTATTCCTCAGGAACGATACATGCTAAAGGTAAAGCGCTAAAAGATGCTAGTTTGGGAAAAAAGACCAAAGTTCTGCACGGCCATTTTGCTTACGCAGATTTGTATGATAAAGTGGACATCGCTCCGGATGTTCCTATTATTACTTGGCTGAGGGACCCCGTAGAGCGCGTTGTTTCAAATTATTTTTTTCTAAATAAAATTATTGCAGCACGCTTAAAAGAAAGCCCGGAGGAAAACTTAATGAAGAGAATGGGACGCAGCTTAAGTGAGTTTGCTCACCAAGATGAAAATAGAAATGTGATGAGCCGGTTTTTAGCGGAAGCAGATATTGCTAGCTTCCGTTTTATTGGGATTCAAGATTATTTTGAAGAAGACTTGCAAAGATTAGCCAAGATTATGGCTTGGCCAAGCATTAAAAACAGAGTGCACAATGCTACTCAGCTGGTAAAACCGCCCGTATCGGATAAGGAGTATCAGCTAATTGAAGAGGCCAATACAAAAGACTTAGCCCTTTATAAAGAGGCCTTGGCCTTACGTTTAGAAAGTCTTAAAACTTTAGGAGAATTATGATTTGGCTTAGCTCTTTCCCGCGCTCTGGTAATACCTTTTTGCGCAATGTACTTTTTGAGGTCTATGGTTTGGAGTCTAGTTCTTTTTATGAAGGAAAAGGGGAGCCAGATAATTACACAGACTTCCCTTTTGTAAAAACACATCTTAGACCCCACGAACTAGAGCCCAGTGCTTCCTCGGTTCCTGCGGTGCATATAATTCGCGATGGCAGAGATAGCTTAGTTTCCATGGCGCATCAACGCAAGGATATTTACGAGCCAAACTCCCAGTTTCGCGATAATTTTATTGAAGCCATGATTGCCGCAGAAGGAAGCTATTTTGGCGGCTGGAGCTTAAATGTACAAGAGTGGGTAGATAGAGCAAGCCTACTCTTTCGCTTCGAAGATTTGATTCAAGATCCTATTAAAGAGATAGGTAGGCTAGAGCAGATTATTGACCTTCCCACTCCGCAGTTGGAAAAACTACCAGGTTTTAAAGATCTGAAGTTTGGAGAGCCCAAATATGGTAGAGGCAAAAGAATTGCCGAAAATGAGGAAGAGGAATTAGCAATAGTTAGGAAGTCCTTTCGCAAGGGAAAAGCCTTTGGCTGGAAGGAAGAGTTGGATAGAGAATTGCAGAATTTATTTTGGAGTTACCACGGCAGCACCATGGAGAAAATGGGATATAGTCGTGCGGGTGGATTGGTGCCTTTAAACCCAGATTTCGATTATAAGTTGATGCATTTGCTCGGCACTCCAGTGGTTAAAAGAAGTCAGCAGTTTAAGGTCTTAATTGAGGCTAACAAATTATTGATGCATCAAAACGATGGCATTAAGCGCTATTTGCTAGAATTGTTAAAAGCGCTTTATCCGGTGGTGCAAAATCCAGATTCTGATTGGAAGATTGATATATTTATGAAAGGCCGGGTTTACGCTCTAAATGATTACGGACCTAATTTATTTGATGCTAAAAAGAGCGAGAATCACTTTAGTCAATTCGCGCGTATTTCAAAGTCAATTCGCGGCGTTTTAAAGCTTCTTGTGCCAATCGCTTACCGCGATCGCTTCACCAAGCTTATTAAGCAGGTGATGATGAAGATTGGTTTAAAGTTTGCCAAGAACATTGCCAAAGTAGTATACTTTTTTGAGCGGCTGAAATCGGGGAAGGAGCAAGCACAAGAAAATTTCGAGGCACAAATGGGTGGCGTAGAGCTGGGAGCTTACGATTTGGTACACGTTCCTTTACCGCAGCATTATGAGCCTTTTAAGGGTACTACTAATAAGTATGTACTAACCTTGCACGATCTTACCCATCGACTATTCAGTGAGTACCATACCGCTAGTAATGTGCAAAAAGCCGAAAAAGGCTTGCAGTTTTTCCTGCAGCAAGATGCGGAGATTTTATGCGTTTCAGAAGCCACTAAAAAAGACTTTGTAGCACAAGAAAATATTGCTGAAGAGAAGCTGCATGTTGTTTACGCGGCCGCAGATAGGCAAAAATTCAGACCTAATTTAAACGAAAATAAAGGGCTTTACATCCGTAGCATCTATGCTATTCCTAGCAGTCCTTTCCTCTTTACGCTTTCTACTCTAGAGCCTCGAAAAAACTTAATTAATACCATTAAGGCTTTCGATGCCCTCTTAGATGAATTTCCAGAGCTCGACATTAACCTAGTTATTGGGGGAAAGAATGGCTGGAAGTCTAAAGAGCTCATGCAGTTTAAGCATGCCAAAAATATTATTTTCACGGGCTTTGTGGATGAAGGAGATTTACCCGTTTTATACAATGAAGCCGAGGCGCTCTGTTATGTTTCGCACTATGAAGGTTTTGGCTTGCCTCCTTTGGAAGCCATGTCTTGTAAAACGCCGGTAATTTTTGGCGATAATAGCTCCATGAAAGAACTGTTGGATGGTTATGGTTTAGCCGCTAACTCCCACGATATTAGCTCCATTAAAGAGCAAATGAAAAAGGTTTTGCTCGACAAAAATCTAAAGACGGAACTGAGTGAAAAATCGCTGGAACGTTCTTTTGACTTTTCTTGGCGGCAAGCCGCAATAGACACTTTAAAAGTGTACGAGCAAGCAATATTAAAGAATAACAAAGGCTAGGGAAATGGTTTTTACAAGTATAATTTTCTTGTTGCTTTTCTTGCCGCTATTTATGATTGCTTATCATCTAGCGCCAGCGAAAAAAAGAAACTTGGTAGCCCTAATTGGCAGTTTGCTGTTTTATATGTGGGGTGCTCCCATGTTCTTTTGGCTTTTGCTAGCTCTTTTGGTGGCCAATTTTTTCATTGTAAAAAGGATGGATGCTGACTTGGCCGCTTCTAGCCGTAAGCGTTTATTAAGGGCATCTTTGCTGATAAATTTGGGAGTATTGGCCTATTTCAAATATGCCAACTTTTTTGTGGATAATCTTAATGCTCTTTTAGAAGGTCTTAATGGGGCGCCCCTAAATTGGTTGACCGTTGCACTGCCAATTGGTATTTCCTTTTTTACTTTTCAGTCGATAACCTACACTTTAGACGTTTATTGGAAAAGGCATGCTCCCTTAGAAAAGGTGACGGATTACTTGTTGTATATCCTACTTTTTCCACAACTTATCGCGGGCCCTATTATTCGTTTTAATACCATCGCCGAAGAAATTAAGGATCGAAAGGAAAACTATACCCGCGATTACAAGCTAAGTGGGCTGTATCTTTTTATTATTGGCTTAGCTAAAAAGGTGCTAATTGCCAATCAGATAGGAGCGCAGGTTGATCAAATATTTGCACTCCAAGGCGAGGTATCTTCGTATTTATCGTGGATGGGAATTATAGCCTATTCTATGCAGATATATTTCGATTTTGCGGGTTATTCAGATATGGCCATTGGTTTAGGAAAAATGCTGGGTTTTAACTTCCCAGAAAACTTTAAAAGCCCCTATACTTCCAAAAGTATCACGGAGTTTTGGCGCAGATGGCACATCACACTAGGGGCCTTTATGCGCGATTACCTTTATATTCCGTTAGGAGGAAGTCGGGCAAGTAAGGTGCAACGGGTATATTTCAACCTGATTATCGTCTTTCTCTTGTCGGGACTATGGCACGGCGCTTCCTGGAATTTCGTTATTTGGGGTGGCTGGCATGGCCTGTTTCTTATTATCGAAAGAGCCTTTTTGTTACGGTGGTTCAATCGTGTTCCAGCTCTAATTAAACTTCTTTACACTTATGCTGTGGTATTAGTTGGTTGGGTCTTTTTTCGCGCCGAAACTTTATCCGCTGCGTCCAATTATCTTGGTAATATGTTTCGCTTTCGCGAGATGGACCTAAACAGCAGTTTAGAGCTTCCACTAGAGTTTTATACATTCTTAATAATTGCCATTGGCTTTGCTTTTATTACCCTCTCTAAACTTGGAAGTCGCTTGGAAAACTTTTTCTTTTCCCGTCAATTTACTACCAAACAATACGCAAGCTTGGCACCGCTTTACCTGCTTTTACTTTTATTGTCTATTAGCTATATCGCGGCCTCTGACTTTAATCCTTTCATTTATTTTAGGTTTTAATTATGAAGGGTTCTAAAACAAAAAAGTGGCTAATTATTACTTTTTCGATACTATTCGTTTACCCGATGGTAGAGCTAGTGATTCCACTAAAGATTTCGGTTTTATCGCATCGTGCTAATTTGGCTAGCTCAGTAATTGACTTAAGCGCAAAATCTTGGTTCGACGGCTCTTACCAAAAGTCTTTTAGCAAATATGTTAATGATAATATTGGCCTTTATCCCTTTTTTATAAAAGTCCATAATCAGTTAGAATATGACCTTTTTGGGAATATTTACACAGGGAATGTTATTGCGGGTAAAAAAGACTACCTCTTTGAAAAAGGCTATTTGGACGCTTACTTCGGTAAAGATTTTAGAGGCCTTGAAACAATCAAGAATAAGGTGGAGAAGCTGAAAGAGCTGCAAGATAAATTGGCAGCGCAGGATAAGTTTTTAATGGTTTGCCTAGCAGCGGGAAAAGCCACTTATTATCCCGAATACATTCCCTATCAGGAAGTTAAAGACTCTAGCAATTACGAATACTTCGTGCAAGAGTTTTTAAAGGAAGGTATTAACCACATAGACGTTAATCCCTGGTTTTTATCTATGAAGGATAGCCTTGATTATTTGCTTTATCCGCAATACGGCATTCACTGGAGTCATTATGGAGCAATGCTTGTGGCCGATAGTATTGCGGGTTATTTTGAGGAGAAGAAGGCCTGGGAGCTACCCGAAATGAAGATTTTGGAACGAAACTACAGCCCGGTAGCTAAGTATTATGATAACGATATTGCGAATTCCTTGAGCTTATTTAAGGAAGTACAGCCGGAACCCATGATTTACCCCAAATTTGAGTGGCGCGGTAAAAAATCTAAAAAGCCATTAAAGCTTCTCATTGTGGGCGATAGCTTTACTTGGGATATTTTTGAGTATTCTCGCCTCGGTACAGAATGTTTCGATGAGGTTCAATTCTGGTTTTACAATCAAACCGTGCATCGGGATACAAAAACAGAAGGGGGGAATTATTCTGGCCTCCCCACTTTAACCCGTCATTTAGATCTCCCAAAAGTCTTAGAAGATTATGATGCTTTTTTAATTGTCACCAATGAGCCGAACTTGGCTAACTTTAGCTGGAACTTCACCAATGACGCCCTTAATCTAATGGCTGACTCTACCTTTAGGCCGAAAGAACGTAATAACGAGTACCTTATTACGCAGTCTAAAACGCAAAAGGCCTGGCGAGAGGATCTAAAACAAAGAGC
>CBFHVV010000042.1:0-24056 GCA_965658965.1 Croceimicrobium sp. | reverse complement strand
TTGGCCCTCACTTATATTGCCGCTCAAAGAACTTTCCCCGATTACAACGATATGGCCGATAATAAAGCCTATCTCGAAAGTATCGCTCGTAGCTTCGGTTACCACTGGGGAGTTCGCAATAAGGTACGTGTAAACACGATTAGTCAGTCACCTACACCTACTACGGCAGGCAGCGGTGTAAAAGGCTTTGATGGATTTATTAACTATGCCGATGAGATTAGTCCTTTAGGTAATGCTACAGCAGAAGACTGTGCCGATTATGCCATTAGCCTCTTCTCCGATCTTACCCGAAAAGTAACTATGCAAAACCTCTTTCACGATGGTGGATTTAGTACGACAGGAGTAAGTGATTCGGTGGTGAATAAATTTGGCAGCGAATAAAATTGATTTAAACCGTATTTAAGGCCCCGTTTTTACGGGGCTTTTTTTATGCCTAAGATCTTGATTTTGGATATTTAAGACCATTGAGTGGGTATAATGTTAAAAAGATGTGTAAAACCCTTGCATTTGGCCGCCTAAAAGGTTTTAAAACTCTTTTAAAAGTGCTATCTTTGAGACTTATCACAATAAGCGTAACTGCATAATTATGAGTGAATTAGAAAAAGATTATGGCGCCAGTAGCATTCAGGTACTGGAGGGATTAGAAGCGGTGAGAAAACGCCCTTCTATGTATATTGGGGATGTAGGCACTAAAGGTCTACACCACATGGTTTACGAAGTGGTAGATAACTCCATTGATGAAGCCTTGGCAGGTCACTGCGATACTATCGATGTTATTATCTTAGAAGATAATTCCATAAAGGTAAAGGATAACGGTCGTGGAATCCCTACCGATATGCATGAAAAGGAAGGCCGCTCTGCCGTGGAGGTAGTAATGACGGTTTTACATGCGGGAGGTAAGTTTGACAAAGATTCTTATAAGGTTTCGGGTGGTTTACACGGGGTTGGTGTTTCCTGTGTAAATGCATTATCCGACGACCTTAAGGTAGAAGTGCATCGAAAAGGAAAATTTTTCCATCAAACCTATCATCGTGGTGTACCAGAATATCCTCTAAAAGAAGAAGGAACTACTGATTACCGTGGTACCGTGGTTACTTTTAAGCCTGATGCCTCTATTTTTCAGGTTACTGAATATCAATATGAAGTCTTAGCTACTCGCCTCAGAGAGCTCTCTTTCCTTAATAAAGGGATTAAAATTACGCTTACTGATATGCGTGATTTAGATGAAGATAATCAACCTAAAAATGAGGAGTTTCATAGCGAAGGAGGTCTGAAAGAATTCGTTGAGTTTATTGACCAAAACCGCGAAACTTTAATGCCAGTAGTAATTGGTATGGAAGGGGAGCGTAATGAGATTCCAGTGGAAGTGGCAATGCACTATAACACTTCCTACGCTGAGAATATTCATGCTTATGTGAATAATATCAATACCCACGAAGGGGGTACTCACCTTACTGGTTTCCGTCGTGCCTTAACACGTACCCTAAAAAGATATGCTGATGAAAGTGGCATGCTAGCGCGGGAGAAGGTTGAGGTTAGCGGTGATGACTTTAGAGAAGGCTTAACTGCGGTTATTTCGGTTAAAGTGATGGAGCCTCAATTTGAGGGGCAAACCAAAACTAAACTGGGTAACTCTGAAGTATCAGGAGCAGTAGATCAGCTTGTGGGTGAAATGCTTAGCAATTACTTAGAAGAGAACCCCAATGAAGCACGAATCATCGTGCAGAAGGTGATTCTTGCTGCCAAGGCTAGAGTAGCGGCGAAAAAAGCTCGCGAAATGGTGCAGCGTAAAACCGTAATGGGTGGAACGAGTTTACCAGGAAAACTTTCTGATTGTTCCGAAACAGACCCTGCCATTTGCGAAATATTTCTAGTGGAGGGCGATTCGGCTGGCGGTACAGCAAAACAAGGACGTGATCGTAACTTCCAGGCCATTCTGCCTTTGAGGGGAAAAATTCTCAATGTAGAAAAGGCTATGCAGCATAAGGTTTTTGAAAACGAAGAGATCAAAAACATGTTTACCGCTCTTGGCGTAAGTGTGGGAACTCTAGAAGACAGCAAAGCCTTAAACGTAGCCAAATTACGCTACCATAAAATCATTATTATGTGTGATGCCGATGTAGATGGTAGTCACATTGCGACCTTAATATTAACCTTCTTCTTCCGCTATATGAAAGAGTTAATTGAAGTTGGTAACATTTATATTGCGGCTCCACCTCTTTACTTAGTTAAAAAGGGTAAAAAGGAAGAATATGCTTGGAATGATGATCAGCGTGATCGTTATGTTGCACAAATGGGTGGAGAAAATAAATCATCTGTGGGTGTACAGCGCTATAAAGGTCTAGGTGAGATGAACGCAGAGCAGTTATGGGAAACGACCATGGATCCAGAACGCAGAACAATGCGTAGGGTAACTATTGAAAGTGCTGCTGAAGCAGACCGTGTTTTCTCCATGCTAATGGGCGATGATGTTCCCCCGAGACGTGAGTTTATAGAGAAAAACGCGAAATATGCGAATATTGATGTTTAAAGCCCTCTAGTTTATACTATTTATTGAAAAAGCCCGTCATTTAAGTGATGGGCTTTTTTTATGGATTAGCTACCTTATGCCCGCCAAATTTCAACCATCAGCAGTTTATCATGAAAAAGCTCTTTTTACTTTTCCCTCTTCTATTTTTATTTAACGCTTGCTCTTCTTCCGAAGAAGAATTACCCATTTTTGAAAAGAAATTTAGCCCTTATATAGGCTCTTATACTTCAGGATTAATCTCTAAAAAGTCTACTATTAATATTTATTTTAATAAAGATGTGAATGAATTGGAGGTGGGTGAAAAATTAAAGGCAGATTATTTAGATATTTCCCCTCAGCTTGAGGGAGACTTAATTTTGAGAGACAAGAGGCATCTGGAGTTTTCACCGAAGTCAGCTTTAAGTTCAGACCAAATTTATACGGCGGACTTAGCTTTAGACAAGTTTTTTGAACTACCCGATTCCTTGTCAGAGTTTTCTTTTGGCTTCAAGACAATTAAGCAGCTGGCGGCATTCGAGAATTATAGCCTAGAAGCAAATCCTGCTGGTCAAATGAAGTTGTATCGGCTCACCTTGAAAATAGCTACCGCAGATTATTGTGAGCTAAATGAGTTAAATGATTTGATATCAGTAAGTGTAAACGATAAAGAGAAGAATGGAAGGTGGCTAGCAGAAGGAAGTAATTCCTATCATTATGTGGTTGATAGTTTAATCCGAGGCGAGAGTTCTGCGCAATTGCAGATAAATTTTCAGGAGGACCATCCCCTTAATTTAGACTTGAAAGATAAAGAGATAGAATTACCTTCTTTAAATGATTTTAAATATATCTCTTATACGCTTAGCGGTGAAGAAAGTAGCATTCTCCGTCTAAATTTTTCTGATCCTTTATTGGTGGAGCAGGACCTACAGGGTATTATTAGTATTGAAGGGCAAGGTGATTTAAGATTACAAGTGGTAAACTCTAGTGTTTTGGTCTATTTGCCCAAAGACCTAGCGGGTTTACAAAAGTTGATTATCGCGCCAGGTATAGAAAACATTTTAGCTTATAAGTCGCAATTTACCCAAGAGATAAACTTTAAAAGGTCTAACGAAAAACCCCAAATCGTTTTTCTCGAAAATGGCAATATTATGCCTATAAACGATAACTTAAACCTAAGTTTTAAAGCCATTAATTTAAACGCAGTAGATTTAAGACTGATTAAAATTTATGATAATAATATTATCAATTTCTTGCAGGTAAACGATTATAATGGCGACTATCAATTATATCGCGTTGGGGAAAGGGTTTTAGATACGAAGATTGAGCTGAGCAATGCTGCGGGTGGTGATTGGCAGCATCTTGCTATCGATTTATCAGACTATTTTAAACCTGAAGAAGGGGCTGTTTATCGCGCTATGCTTAGTTTTAAGAAGGAATATAGTCTCTACGATTGCCCTTCCGCCTCCGAAATAGAAAGAGAGGCCGAGGAGGAAGACTTTTACAGTGATTATTACTATGAAGACTATCAGTATCGTGGGTCTTCAGTATACAATCGATCCGACTATAATTTTCAGTATCCTCAAGGCTATAGTTGGCAAGAACGCGATAATCCTTGCCATGTTTCCTATTACAATTCTAACAACTTTTTGAGCCGAAATATTTGGGTTAGCAATTTAGCAGTAATAGCTAAAAAGGGGGAAAATGATCTGTGGGATTTTAGTATCACTAACTTAATTAAGGCTACACCTGTTGAGAATGCTACTTTAGAAATCTATAATTATCAAGGCCGCATGCTTGCTTCTGCTGAAACCGATCAGCAAGGTTTTGCATCCATTAAGTCCAAAGAGAATGCCTTTGTTGCCGTCGCATCTTATGATAATAGCAAAACTTACTTGAAATTGCTGCCTGGAGAAGCTCTGGCGATGAGCAATTTTGATGTAGGCGGAGAGTCTATTGAAAATGGCTTGAAAGGTTTTATCTATTTGGAGCGAGGTGTGCGCAGACCAGGTGATAGTTTACACTTAGGATTTATTTTGCAGGATAAGGAAAAGTCTATAGGGCAAGGACATCCCTTGGAGTTCAGCCTCGTTGACCCTCAGAATAAGCTGATTGATCGTCAAATATCTACGCTCAGCGAAAAAAGTATTTATACCTTTCAAACTAAAACTAGGGCTTCCGCGATAACTGGTAGCTATACGGCTACTATTCGAATTGGAGACCGTAGTTTCAGCAAAGCCATCTTGGTGGAAACCGTTAAGCCCAACCGCTTAAAAATTGACCTAGACTTTAAAGAAGGCACCCATTATTTACAGAATGGGAACTTGAAATTACCATCGGAGGTAAACTGGCTAACAGGTATTGCTGCTAAAAATGCTAAGCTTACGCTAGATGCGCAATTTTATTCTCTATCCAATCCATTTCCCGATTACCGCAATTTTGACTTTAGGGACCGAACTCGCAATTTTTACTCAGAAAGTAAAAGGATTTTTGAAGGTGAAATGGATGAGTCTGGTCAACAGCAATTAGAATTGGAATTAGGCGATTTTAAAGAAGCACCTTCTTTATTAAAAATGCGTATTGAGGCTAAAGCTTTTGAAGGAGGAGGAGACTTTAGTACCCAGTATTTTCAAAAGACCATTTCCCCTTTTCCTGTTTTACTGGGCCTTAAAACTCCCGAATCTGATAATGGGGGCTTTTTAGAAACAGATAGGGAGTACGAATTGGAAGTTAAAACCCTTAACTACAAAGGCGAACCAGTCTCCGTGAAGGGGATGGAGTTAAAAATATACAGAGTAGACTGGCATTGGTGGTATTCTTCGCGCGGCGAAAACCTAGGCCGATATGTGGATAATGAAGCGACATACCTTTATACAAGCGCGACGTTAAACTCCTTTAACGGCACCGTAAAGCATAAATTTAAAATTGATTATCCCAATTGGGGACGCTTCTTAGTGCGGCTTTGTGATCCTGAGGGCGGACATTGTAGCAGTACTTTTATGTGGTTTAATTGGCCTGCTGGTAGACAGGGAGAGCGACCAGAATTAGCTTCTTCCAATATCTTAAATTTTTCGGCCGAAAAAGATGAGTATTTGGTAGGCGAGGAGGTAAAGATTGAATTTCCTGCAAGTCCCGGCGCGCGAATTTTAGTGAGTATTGAAAATAGCCACAAGATTCTCCGAAAAATATGGCTGAATACTGAAGAAGAGAAAAAGAACTTTTCCTTTACGCTTAGCAAGGAAATGACTCCCAATATTTATGTGCAGGCCAACCTCATTCAACCTCATGCACAAAAGTCTAATGATAGGCCTATGCGCTTGTATGGAATTACTGCCATTGGGGTGAAAAATCCACAAAAGGAGTTAAAACCACTTATTAAGCATAGTAAAGATTGGCGACCAGAAAGTAAGCAATGGATAGAGCTTAGTGAGGAAAACGGGCAGGCGATGGAATACACTTTGGCCATTGTGGATGAAGGTTTATTGGATCTCACTTCTTTCGAATGCCCACGGCCTTTCCCTTATTTTTATGGTAAAGAGGCGCATGGTATTTATACTTGGGATATGTATGACGCCGTTATGGGCGCTTACAGTGGCGCTTTACAAAAGGTAATGGGAATTGGGGGCGATGAAGCACTGAAAAATGCGGAAAACTCGAATTTGAATCGTTTTAAACCCATGGTTCGATTTTTAGGCCCCTTTCAATTAAAGGAAGGCAAAAGCAACAAGCACGAAATTAACATGCCTAATTATATTGGTTCGGTTAAATTAATGGTGGTGGCCGCTAACAATAACTCATCTTATGGAAATGTAGAGGAAGCAATAAAAGTTACAAAACCCTTGATGGTCTTAAACACACTGCCAAGAATTTTAAGTCCAGCTGATGAGATTACTATGCCGGTAACGGTTTTTGTGAGTGACCCTAGCATTAAGTCTTTAAAGGTTAGTTTAAGTAAAAGTGGTCCAGTAGAGATTATAGGAGGCGCCAGCAAAGAGCTGCAATTTAGCGAGCCTGGGCAGGAAATAGTTTATTTTAAAGTGAGGGTACTTTCACAACGTGGAACAGTTAAATTGAAATCTGAGGTATCAGCGGGAAGCGAATCATCTTATGATGAGACCGAACTGAAAGTGCGTATACCAAATTTGCCAGAAACACGAGTAAGTGAATTGGTTTTAGCGCCCCAGAGCGATACGCTAATTAATTATCAACCATTTGGTATAGAGGGAACTAACTTTTTAAATGTTCAAGCTTCGGGTATTCCTAATTTAAATATCGAGAAGCATTTACAATATTTGAGTTCTTATCCTTACGGTTGCTCCGAACAAATAACATCTTCTGTTTTTCCCGCCTTATTTTTACCTAAGGTGATGGACCTAACGGATTCACAGCTAAAAAACCGCAAACAGAACATAAGCATCGCTTTACAACAACTTTACGAAAGGCAATTACCTCGGGGTGAGATTCGCTATTGGCCAAATTCAGGGTCACACAACTATAATTCGTATGCTACTTCTTATGTAGGGCACTTTTTAATTGAGGCCAAAAAAGCTGGTTTTGAATTACCGCCAACCATGTACAAGCGTTGGTTATCCTATCAAAAGTCACGGGCTCGTGCATGGGCTCCCAAGTACAATACAGGAGCTAGTCTAATTAATAATGACTTAGATCAATCGTACCGTCTTCTAACGCTCAGCTTAGCCAATGAGCCAGAAATTGGTGCTATGAACCGCTTAAAGGAATTAGAAATTTCACCACAGGCCTTATATCAATTAGCTACTGCTTACGCAGTGATGGGGCAAAATCAAACAGCCGAGATACTCTATGTGAAGGCTGAAAATTTGGAGTTTAACTCGACCGATTACCGTTATTTTGGCAACGCTTTACGCGATGAATCTATTAAACTTTTATGTGTCCATTTGTTGGGAAATAAAACGGAAGCACTGAAGCAAGGTCGAAAAGTGGCTAAGCTGATGAATAAAGAGGGCTATCGTACAACCCATAGTCTTTCTTTTGCCCTGCTATCTTTACTTCAGGTTTTTGCGGATGATGTTAAAAAAGATACTTATTTAGATTGGAGTATTTCACACCGTGGCGTGAGCAAAGAATTCCGTTCGGAATATAGTTTTACTCGCTACGATTTGAGTGCTGGTAGAGATACTAAAGGAATGATGAAACTTAGTAATAATGGGGTGAAACCGCTTTTTATTAGCTTGTCTCAACAGGGTTCAAGCTTAAGTACTACTCGACCAGCTTATAACAAAGGATTGAAATTAGAAGTGAGTTATCGCGATGTAAATGGCGCTGCAATAGATCCAAGCGATATTAAACAGGGCAGCGATTTTGAAATGGAGGTGAGGGTCATTAAAACAGGCAGCATAAAAGCGTATCAGGATTTAGCACTGAAACAATTTATTCCAGCCGGTTGGCAGATTTTAACAAATAGCCGTGAAGCCGTTTCCGGGCAGCTAAATTATGATTATCGTGATATCCGTGACGATCGTATTTATACCTTTTTTAGTTTGGAGAATAGCAAAGAGCAAAGCTTTAAGCTTAGACTCAATGCCACTTATGCGGGCAAATACTATTTACCTTCCTTTGAGGTGGAAGATATGTATCATCCTGAAATCAAGGCCCGCACTTCGGCAAAGTGGGTAGAAGTTAGACCATAATTGATTTTTAAAAAGAGAAAATGGATCCTTTATGTGGTCCTGCTGATTGGCATTGGATATTATTTTATTCTGCCTCAAGAGCTTTTTAAAAAGCCCTATGCTACGGTGCTCTTTGATCGGCAAGGCCAATTATTATCGGCGCGTTTGCCAAAAGATGAGCAGTGGCGTTTTCCGCCCACTAATCAGATTTCTGAGAAAATGGAAGCCGCGATTCTCTTGCAAGAAGATCGCTATTTTAAATTCCACTGGGGGCTTAATCCATGGTCCCTAATCCGTGCGATATATTGGAATGTAAAAAGTGGTCGTGTGCTTAGTGGAGCCAGCACTATTAGCATGCAAACTATTCGCCTAGCACGCGACAATCCGCCCCGAAATATTCCGGAAAAGTTGTGGGAAATATTGCTTGCCACGCGATTGGAGTGGCGCTTTAAAAAAGATGAGATTTTAGCCTTGTATCTAGCGCATGCCCCTTTCGGGGGAAATGTAGTAGGACTAGATGCCGCTGCTTGGCGCTATTTTGCAAGACCCGCCAATGAGTTATCCTGGGCAGAATGTGCCACTTTAGCGGTATTACCCAATGCGCCCGGCTTAATTAATCCGGGTAGAAATCGCGCCCTTTTACAGGCGAAACGCAATCGCTTATTAAAATTGCTCATGGCAGATGGCTATCTTGCAAAGAACGACTATGACTTAGCTCTTTTAGAACCTTTGCCAGAAAAGCCTCAAGCCATCCCTAATTTGGCTCCACATCTTTTAGACTGGCATATTAAAACTGCGAATACTAATCAAATTACGAGTACTGTAGATCGCAATTTGCAAGAAGAAGGAATAAGACAAATCCGGTCGGCCCTTGCTAAGTTGGCAGTAAATCGCATTAATAATGCCGCTTTAATTTTAATCGACAATGCTAATGCAGAAGTACTCGCCTATATAGGTAATGGTGAGCTTGGAGAAGGCCATTACAATGATATGTTGCAAACCGAGCGCAGTTCTGGAAGCATCTTAAAGCCTTTTCTTTATGCTGCCGGAGTGCAAAGTGGTTTTTGGCTGCCGCAAGAGCTCATGCCCGATATTCCCATGCACTTTGAAGGTTTTCATCCTAAAAATTATGATGGACAGTTTAGGGGAATGGTAAAAGCAGATGAGGCTTTAGCACTTTCTTTAAATATACCAGCGGTAGTAGAATTGCGTGAATATGGTTTGGATCGTTTCGCTAATTTGCTTAAATCTAGCGGCATTACTACCTTACACCAAAGCCCAGGCCATTATGGTTTATCCTTAATTTTGGGCGGAGCGGAAGTAAAGGCTTGGGACTTGGCCAAGGCCTATTCGGCTTGGGCTCAAAAACTAAATAAGCGCAATTCGCTGAGGCAGATACATTATCTTAAAAGCGACTCAATAAGCTTAAAAATTCCCTATAATAAGGCGGCAATTTGGCAAAGCTTTGAAGTAATGCAAAGGCTTAATCGTCCTGGCTCCGAACAAGGCTGGCAGTATTTTAACCGTTCACCAATCGCATGGAAAACAGGAACTAGCTTTGGTTTTCGCGATGCTTGGGCTCTGGGGGTTTCTCCAGAATTTACCTGTGTAGTTTGGGTTGGCAATGCGAGTGGAGAAGGTCGACCTGGATTGATTGGTGCCGAAGCGGCTGGACCGATTTTATTCAATTTCCTTAATTCAATCATTAAGCGCAATAGCTGGTTTGAAACACCCTACGATCAATTAACCGAAAAAGTTCTCTGTGCCGAGTCGGGCAAATCGGCCTCTTCTATTTGTCCAGCAGTAGATACGGTTTGGATACCCTTTCAGGCGAAAGCCTTAAAACCATGCCCCTACCACCAACGATATTTTACGGATATGAAGGAAAAGCTACGCTATAACTACAATTGTAGCGGGGAGGAGAGAATTAAAGCCCGTAGTTATTTTCAATTGCCCCTTATTGAAAGCTATTATTATGCAAAGCAGCATCCCAATTATAAGACCCTTCCGCCATTAGCGCCAGCGTGCAAAGAGGATATTCTTAGCGAAAGCCAAATAGATGTCCTTTTTCCGATGGAGAGAGAGAAGATTTTTATCCCGAAAAAGCTAGCAAGGCAGAAGAGCGAAGTTATAATTGAGGCCATCACGCGACAAGCCAATACTCGCTTGTTTTGGCATTTAAATGGTGAATATTTAGGTGAAACCTCCGATTTACATACGCGCGCTCTTAGTCTTAAGCCCGGCGATTATAAGCTCTGGCTGGAGGATGAGCAAGGCCATCATTACCAGCGTCAATTTACTATTTTGCAAGAATAGCTTTTCGATGAAGCCAATTCTTTAGCATTAATTTTCCGCCTTCGGTCATAATACTCTCTGGATGAAACTGAATACCGGCGAGCGGAAGCTGCTGGTGCTCAAAGGCCATTAACACTTGCTTGTCGCGATAGGCTACTAAGCGAAATTCCGACTGCATTTTAGAACTGGGTTTTATAGCCCAACTATGGTATAATCCTGCTTTAAAAAATGTGGGCACGCCCTTTAATAGCCATCCCTCTTTAACTTGCTCTACTTCGCGCTGAATACCATGTGCCACTTCATTCTGATTGTATAATTCACCTTCAAATACTTCAGCTATGGCTTGTGCTCCCAGGCAGATGCCTAGAATGGATTTTTCTCGATAATTCTCAGCAATAATATTTAGAGTATTCCCAGCATCTCCCGGTAGCCCAGGGCCAGGCGAAATGATGATGTGGCTATAAACATCAAGCTGATCCCTTTGAATTTGATCATTGCGTAGTACATCTACATCCGCTCCCAGTTCTTCCAAGTAATGGGCGAGATTAAAGGTGAATGAATCGTAATTGTCAACTAATAAAAGCTTCATACCTTCGAAGTCCAAAAAGAAAAAAGATGAAAAAAATAATTAATACCGATCAAGCTCCAGCTCCCATCGGTCCTTACTCTCAAGCAGTAGTTGCGGCAAACACGCTATACACTTCTGGCCAAATTGCCATTAATCCTGAAACGGGAAAACTGGAAATTGAAGACATCCTAACGGAGACAAATTTAGTGATGAAAAACTTAGGGGCCGTCCTCAAAAAAGCAGGGACAGATTTTTCCAATATCATAAAGTGCAGCATCTTTATCAAGGATATGAATCAGTTTGCTGAAATTAATTCAGTTTATGCTCAATACTTTCACGAAGATGCTGCTCCTGCTAGAGAAACTGTTGAGGTAGCTCGCCTGCCAAAAGATGTGAATGTGGAGATATCTGCGATTGCACTTATACCTTAAATGCCTAGCCTAAACTTGCAACCCCAAATAAAATTCCCACGATAAAAATTAGCAGATAAATGGCTAAAACTACTGCCGTTATAATTCCATACAAGCTAAATAGTTTCGCGACGGCTGCGATAAGGCTTTCAATATGAGTAGTTTCGGAAGTATAATGCGCCATGTCTGCCGATTTGGAAATGTCGCCTAAGTATTTTGCGCTAAAATAATAAAGGGCCGCCCCTCCTAAGTAAATTAAGCTAAATATAGGACCCGCTGCGGCAAAGGATTCCAGGCTACCGATGGTGCTTCCAAACACCCCCATAATAATCGTAAATAGTATCATTAGCGCCATCAGTACATAACATACTATAGACAGAAATTTAGTCCAGCGTTTAATCTTTGCGAGGTTAGTGAGTAGTAGTCCGTTAAATTCTTGATTTTCTTTCATGTTTGATTTGGTTTAAGCATCAAATATAAATGCTAGCTCAGATGAAAAAAGGATTTCATTGAAAATACTTTAGTCTATTTCATTTCTGCTAAATTTGCCACTCGAAAAAGTCAATCTTTAAATACAGAGAGCATATGGAATTTGATGTAATAGTTTTAGGTAGCGGTCCGGGAGGATATGTAACGGCTATCAGAGCATCACAATTAGGATTAAAGACAGCCATTGTAGAGCGTGAAAGCCTAGGCGGGGTTTGCCTAAATTGGGGTTGTATTCCCACCAAAGCGCTATTGAAAAGTGCCAATGTTTTTGAATATATCAAGCATGCTGAGGATTATGGATTGAAGGTTGAAAATGCCGACAAAGATTTTGACGCCGTAGTTAAGCGCAGTAGAGGTGTGGCTGAGGGCATGAGCAATGGTATTGGCTTCTTGATGAAGAAGAATAAGATTGAAGTAATTATGGGTGAAGGTAAGGTCTTGCCCGGAAAGAAGATTCAAGTAAAAAGCTCTGACGGTAAAACCACTGAAATTTCTGCGAAGAATATCATTATCGCTACGGGTGCCCGTAGTCGCGAACTTCCAAATTTAAAGCAAGACGGCGAAAAAATCATTGGGTATCGCCAGGCCATGGTCTTAGCTAAGCAACCGAAAAAATTAGTTGTGGTAGGTTCTGGTGCCATTGGAGTAGAGTTTGCTTATTTCTACAACGCAATGGGTACAGAAGTTACGGTTATTGAATACCTTCCTAACATTGTTCCAGTTGAAGATGAAGAAGTGTCCAAACAAATGGAACGCAGCTTTAAAAAGGCAGGTATTAAGGTGATGACTTCCAGCGAGGTAACAAATGTTGATACCAGCGGAGAAGGCTGTAAAGTAACAGTTAAAACTCCTAAGGGAGAGAAGCAACTTGAAGCAGATGTTGTTTTATCTGCTGTAGGAGTGCAAGCTAATATCGAAAATATTGGTTTAGAGGAAGTTGGAATTACAACCGAGAAAGGGAAAATTCAGGTAGATGATTTTTATAAAACTGGTGTAGAAGGTTACTATGCTATCGGCGATTGTGTGCCTGGTCAGTCTCTAGCACACGTTGCTTCAGCAGAAGGTATTATCTGTGTTGAAAAGATTGCTGGTCACCACCCAGAGCCATTAGATTATGGTAATATTCCTGGTTGTACCTATGCCTCTCCAGAGATTGCCTCAGTCGGTATGACGGAAAAAGCAGCGAAAGAGGCGGGCTATGAAATTAAAGTTGGGAAATTCCCCTTCTCTGCTAGTGGAAAAGCTAGTGCTGCTGGTCACAAGGATGGTTTTGTAAAGGTTATTTTCGATGCGAAGTATGGAGAATTTTTGGGTTGCCATATGATTGGTGCCAATGTAACCGAAATGATAGCAGAGATTGTTGTGGCAAGAAAACTAGAAACGACGGGCATGGAAATCATAAAATCTGTTCACCCTCACCCTACTATGAGTGAGGCTGTAATGGAAGCTGCTGCAGCTGCCTACGATGAAGTGATTCATTTATAATAGACTTACTGATATAGATTTTTGCTAAAGGCCGCACACAATTGAGCGGCCTTTTTTATTGCTACTATTTTGTTTTAATTACAGTCAAAAGCTTCTTTTAACATTTAGCTACTTTTCGTTAAAAACAGGTTAAACTGAAAATTTTAACATATTTCAAGCTCAGGAATAACAAAATTCGCACTTACCGATTGTTCCTAAACTCTTGTTGCTGATAATATTCACTTATGGAAGCAGAAAGAGCAGAGCTTAAACTTAAGCCTGAAAGTTTTAGCAATTTAAAGGCTTTAAAGCTGGAGAAAGCAGAGAGCACAAAATTCCAGGTTAGCTCGCATTTGTACATAAGCTGCTTTAAAAGAGATTATAAATCATTTTGGCGGCAAGGTAAACCAGTTTTTATAAGAGAGAACGAAGTGTTAATTTCCAATTACGCTTTAAAAGTAGAAGAAAGGGAAAGTGCTGCGATAGAGAACTTAAAAGTTCCCGCAAAAATGCTAGCATGCTTTATCAATGAAAGACTGCCGATTTGTTTAAGCTCAAATTTACCTACACATATTTATGAGTGGCCTGAGCTGCATCTTAAGGTTGATAGTCCTTTAGCCCAGTCTTTATCTCATTTAGGATTTAATCTTGCTATGTTTGGCAACATAGTAACAAAGCAAAATCATCTTTGCCAATTATTGCACAGTCTCTTTCAAAGTCTAGACCCAGAATTGTTTAAAATTTTGAATCGCCTTAAAGGTTTAAAACCAAGCTCTCGGCAGGAATTGATGCAAAAGGTTAGGCTTGTCAATGAGTATATGCTGCAAAACCTTGCGGAAGATTTATCTCTAGAATCTCTATCTGACTTTATAGGCTATTCTCACTATCACTTTCAAAGACAATATAAATTAGCTATGGGGATTTCACCAACAAGAAAGTTAAGTTTATTAAGATTGGAAAAGGCACAAAAATTAATTAATAATACGGATTACCGTCTAAAGGAAATTGCGGGATTAGTGGGCTACAATGATTTACCTACCTTCTCCAAAGCTTATAAAAGGTACTATGGTGAAAGCCCCACCTTTGCACGCTAAATGAAAATAGGCTGCTACTATATTTAGGTTTTTCTCCTAGTGCTACTCTTGTGGTTTATTTTAAATAGATGATCATTAGGGTTTTAAGTGCTTAAGTAAACTTTTCCTAAATGTTTATAATGATCGATTAATAGGTTTTTAATAGGACTTTTATCGCAGTTAAATAAAGCTTTTAACTCAGATACTGTCTAATAAAATTAAAACCTATTCTGATGAATAACAGAGTCTTTACTTTTTTCGTTCCACTTCTTCTCTTTTCTGTTTCACTTTTAGGCCAAAGCACGGATCAAATAGCTTTTATAGCTTTTAATGCCGATGGCAATGATGACTTTGCTTTTGTAACATTAAGTACCATCAATGCCAACACCACCATCTTTTTTAGTGATAATGAGATAGTAAATGACTCTACCCTTAATTCTGGTGAAGGGATTCTTTCGTGGTCGAATAGTAACATAACTCCCGCTGGAACGGCAGTAATAGTTAATAATGCTAGTTCCAGTTCTAGTATCACCACCAATCTCGGAGCAGTAGCGTCAGTAAGTGGTAATTTTAATCTCTCCGCTAGTGGCGATGGTTTAATAGCTTATGAAGGCCCCACTGAAGATCAAGTCTCTCATTGGCTTTCGGCAATAGAAAATTCGAATAATAAGGTGGGAAATATTCAGTTAACCAACCTAATTCAAGATCAATCTTATATACAGTTTCACCAAACCAGTAGTCCGGATGGAGGTGCTTATACCGGCATTCGCAATGGTGCGGCATCTTACCTTAGCTACAAGGCTTTTATAAATGATGCCAATAATTGGCAGGAGGATGTTTCAAATGGTCTTTCAATTTTACCAATTTCTGCTTTTCCTTTTACCACTGTTGCTACTTCTTCAACTCAGTTGCTGCTCGAAACTACGAATCCAATTAGTGATACGATTCCTCTGCAGGGAGATACGGCTCATCATATTGCGGCATTCAAAGTAAAATCTGCAAATGGTAGCACATCTATAATGGATATTAGTTTTTCCTTTTCGGGGACATATCAGTCTAGTGATTTTATTTCTTTTCAGCTTAGGACATCTACCGGAAGTGTTACAAATAGCGCTTTGCTAGCTCAAATTTCCAGTGATAGCCTAACAAATGATAGTTTAGGGTTTAGGAATCTTAACCTTAGCTTCAATAACAATGATAGCTTAGTATTACATCTGTTAGCCAAGATTGATACAAACGCAATTATCGGTAGCACTTTTCAAGTGAATAGTTTGGATTTAAATATTAGTCTAGGTACAGTCATTGATTCTAGTCATTTTTTTCAAGTCCATCATATAGAAGCACTTAAACCCATAACAGCCTATAGACCACTTAACTTGTTTTTGAATCAGGATAGTATAATGCCTGATAGTAGTAATTACCTGACCTATGCCTTGCAGGTAAAAAGCCAGTATAAGTCTGTAAATCTGCTTAGTCTAACAGCCAACTTACAAGGAAACTTAGCATCATCGGATATTGATTTTTTCAAACTTTGGCATTCGGCTGATACGCTTTTTAATCCTCAGGAAGATCAGCTTTTGGCAGCAGCAAACCTTATTGACACCAATGGGGCGGTAGAGTTTCGAACTATAAATTATGGCCTAGCAAAAAATGAGTGGCAAACTTTTTTTATCAGTGTCGATTTAAGCTGTGCGGCCCAGCTTGGTAAGTCGTTTAGGATCTCAGCCTTAGATTCTTCTAATTTTAAATTTGATCAATCGGTAGGAACAAGTGGTTATTTAGTAGCTTCATCTCATACTACTATCGTTAAGGCATCAGTGCCGTTGGTGAAAAACATTAGCTGGCACTTATTAGGGACGGAAGTATCAATTAATTGGGCAAACTCTAATTGTATTGATGAAACTTTGGTTTTTATCCACGATCATGTTTTTAATGATAGCCTAAGTGGTAGTTATAGCGTAAATTCTAATTATTATTCAGATCAGCTTAATGATACTTTGGCTAGCGGTGCAGTGGCCGTTTATGCAGGCCTTTTTAAAGGAGCCCAAATAAAAGGTTTAAAGGCAGGAAAAAACTATTATTGCAGTATCTACAACCGACAGGGAAATAGATACAGCCAAGCCAAAAGCTTTAGCTTTTATTTAGCCGATGATCCTGCTCTAATAATATCCCAATATTATGAAGGTCAATCTAATGATAAATGGATTGAGATTTCAAATGTGGGAGACACAGCGATAGACCTGAGCGAGTTCTATTTAGCTAGATGGTCCAATACTTCTACTCCCAGTGGCGCAGCTAGTTCAAGTAATCAGCTTAGTGGTATCCTTTTAGCAGGAAACTCTTTGCTAATGCAACATTCTAGTGCCACCAATCCACTTTATGCTAGCGGTACTTCGGGTGGTTCACTAGCTTTTAATGGTAATGACGCCATGGCTATTTGTCGTATTTCGGCAGACTGGGAGAATCGGATTGATTGCATCTATAGCAATGGATATTGGGGCGCAAATACTTCATTTTACCGTAAAGCTTGGGTCTTAGATCCAAATCGAGGTCAGTCGCTTTTAGATGGCTTGGGAGAGTGGATAGAAGTAAATATTAGCTTAGTGGATAGCTCGGGCATTGGTCAAACTACTCGTTTGGGTGAGCATGAGTCCGGCTTAGCAACAGGAGACTTCACCTATAATGGTAGTGTTTGGCTACCTCAAGACCCAAATGGAATTAGTACCAATCAAAATAGTATTGTAATTCAATCGGGTACTGCGACATTTAGCGCAAATCTTAATTGTTCCTATCTCCAAGTTTTGCAGCAAGCAAGGCTTAATGTTTCAAATGCAGCCATTATCAGCATTCAAGATAGTCTTAATAATGAAGGAGTAATTAGCATTAGCGGTAATGCTTCAATTTTGCAGCAGGATACTGGTTTAGTTAACCCAAATTCTGGCCAAGGCTCGTTTATTTTTCATAAGGTTTATGAGGCAACTGCAGTGGATCGTTTTAAATTTTGGTCTTCTCCTCTTAAAGATGCGCTCATTGAAAATAGCTTTAGTAATACTAATCCTCTCGATCGTTATTATTTTCATCCTGGTGGGCTCAGCCCAGGCTATAAGAGCTATCCAGCTGGAAAAATGGAAGCAGGTAAAGCTTATGCGCTTACACCAAACATACCAAGCAGCTTTAGTCAGGTTAATTTTCAAGATTCGGTAATCTTCCGTGGAGACTCCTTACTAAATGGAAGGGTAAGTATTGAGATGGATAGTTTAAGTCCGGGCGACTATGTTTTTCTCGGAAACCCTTATCCTTCGCCTATTGATTATCAGCTTTTTTTGGCAGAGAACCCAAGTTTAAATTCTTCAGTTTGGTATTGGGATGCCAGCCCTAATGATAAGTCCAATTCGGCTTTTGCAGTTTGGAATAACCAGGGCGCGATTTCAATTGGCCACAGTAAAAAGGCAAGTCCCACCAATATCATCCCAGCTATGCAAGGTTTTATAGTGCGGATGGGTCAGAATTTTAGCTCTAATTCAAATTACATTTTTACTTTCAATAATGGAATGAGAGTGGGAGCAGGATCAGTAAACCCTCCTTTCTTTAAAACATCTAGTTACTCTGTGAAAATTAAGCTGGGTCTCCGTTCTCAAAAGTCAGAAAGTTATTGTTTGATCAGTTCTGAAAATCAAGCAAGCGCAGAATTTGACGAGAAGTTTGATGCACCGATTTATAAAGCTAATCAAAATCAATCTTTTTATAGTCTTGCGGCTGATAAGCAGTTGAGCATTCAGGCCTTGGACCTAAAGCCGACTGAAGTACAAATTGTCCCTTTAGGTATAGATGCTTGGCATACGGGAAGTTATACAATCATGTTGGATACAAGTTCTAGGCTAGATAGTAGTACTTCCATTACCCTAATAGACAGTCTTATGTCGTTCGAAAGGGATTTAAGAAGTCAAGCTTATTCATTTCAAATCACAAGCCTTGGCCCTGATACCAATCGGTTTTATTTAAAGATAGGTGAGGAGAAGAACGATAATTTATCTTCGGCTTTTACAGAATCTTTGGACTGGGAAGTTTGGCAAAACTCTCGGGGCCAATTGGAAATTAAGCTAGTAGGGGCATATCAAGATTTTGATAGTGCAGAGCTTTATAATTCAAGCTCTCAACTTATTGAACAATGGACTTTAAGCCCTGGGGAAAATCACTACTCACTTAATTTTTCAGAAAGTCGCTCAGGAATTTTCTATTTAAGCTTAGGCAGTAAAGGCAAGCAAAGCAAGGCTGTGAAAGTATTTCTGCGTCAATAAATCTTAACCTAAACTTTTAATTATGCTTAATCTCAAGCCAAAATTTTATCTATTTATTTTGCTTTTTAATGCTAGCTACCTTTTGGCCCAGCCGGCTCCACCAGAATCAGCAAACCGAACTCCCTTGCCGGGTTTAGTGATACTAGCTGCTGCTGGAGCAGCTTACGGCGCTAGGAAAACGGCCTTGAAGCGAAAAAGTAAAGAAGGAGAATAGGGGAAGATAATTTTATCATATTTTTTTCCGATAACCGCTCTTCTGAATCGCATTTAAAGAATTGATTTCCTTTCTTTGTGAAATGGCGGGAAATAGCTTCGGAACCTTACTTAAATTAAGCACTTTTGGTGAATCTCATGGTGAAGCAATCGGCGGAATTCTAGAAGGTATTCCTGCTGGTTTAAAGCTAGACCTTAAGGCAATAGCAAAGTCTATGAGTAGACGAAAGCCTGGACAGTCTAGAATTTCTACACAAAGAAAGGAAAGTGACGAAGTGAAAATCTTGTCGGGCTTATTTGGAGGTAAAACAACTGGAACCCCTTTGGCCTTCATTATTTCTAACGAGGATGCAAAAAGTAAAGATTATTCACACTTAGAGCATGATTTTAGACCAGGACATGCTGACCAAGTATATCACGAAAAATATGGCCATCGTGACTATCGCGGTGGAGGTAGATCTTCCGCAAGGGAAACGGCGGTTAGAGTAGCGGGCGGAGCCATCGCCACTCAGCTCATGCCAGATATTGATATTAAAGCATATGTCTCGGCAGTTGGCTTAGAAGAAGTAAAAAAAGATTATCACCAATTAGATTTATCAAAAATTGATGATTCAATAACGCGTTGCCCTGAACCGGAAAGTGCTCAACGCTTTGAACAAGCAATTTTAGCGGCGCGCAAAGCAGGAGATAGCCTAGGCGGCATTGTTTCTTGCCGTATTACCGGAGTGCCTGCTGGCTGGGGAGAGCCGGTATTTGATAAGCTCCATGCTCGCCTTGGTCAGGCTATGCTAAGCATTAATGCGGTGAAAGGCTATGAACACGGCTCGGGATTCGCGGCAGCCCGGATGCGAGGCTCAGAACATAATGACACTTATGATCAGATGGGTAAGATTCGTTCCAATCACGCCGGTGGTGTTTTAGGCGGAATTTCGAATGGTGAAGATATCTACTTTCGTGTGGCATTTAAGCCAGTTGCTACAATAATGCAAGACCAGGAAGGACTAAACGATAAAGGAGAAACGGTTACAATTAAAGGTAAAGGCCGTCATGATCCTTGCGTGGTACCTCGAGCAGTACCAATTGTAGAAGCAATGGCCGCCTTAGTCTTAGCTGATTTCTTCCTCCTCTCAAAAACTAACAAACTTTAATTACATGAAATTAGCTCTCCACTGGAAAATATTAATCGGATTGGTTCTTGGCTTAATATGGGCTCTGATAAGTTCTCACTTTGGATGGTCTGCTTTTACCTTAAATTGGATTGCTCCTTTTGGAGAGATTTTCATAAACCTACTTAAATTAATTGCTGTTCCCTTGGTGCTTTTTAGTATTATCAGCGGGGTAGCTGGCTTGGGTGACCCTTCAAACTTAGGAAGATTGGGTATCAAGACCTTGGCTTTTTATTTCTTAACCACCTTTTTAGCTATCGGTATTGGCCTGGTTTTGGTCAATCTTATTGCCCCAGGCAAGCTAATAGATGAAGAAACTAGGATCGATAATCGTATTTCGTATGAACTGTGGGCATCCGAAAACAATGTAATACCCAAAGACGGCAAAAGCTTTCTTCTAGATCCCAATTATGCTGACGCTGTAGATCGTGCCCAAGGGCTTAGTAAGGAAGAAATTGCAGAGTCGAGTGTTTTGGAAAAAATGCAAATTGCCGAGGAAACTAAAAATGCCGGTCCACTAGACTTCTTTGTAAAACTTGTACCCTCTAATATTTTTTCTGCCCTAGGTAACAACGGCAGTATGCTGCAGGTCATCTTTTTTGCCTTGTTTTTTGGCATTGCTTTAATTTTCATTCCAAGTGCGAAAGCAGAGCCGGTAAAGCTTGTTGTTGATGGCTTAATGGAAATTCTACTAAAAATGGTTGATTTAATAATGCAGGCTGCGCCATTTTTTGTTTTCGCATTATTGGCAGGTACAGTTAGCCAAATGGCAGGTGATGATATCAATAAAGTTTTAGAAATCTTTAAAGGACTATCATGGTATTCACTTACAGTATTTTTAGGTCTGGCAATAATGGTAGCCGTATTGTATCCGCTAGTTTTGAAACTTATTGTAAAGGTTATTCCCTATCAAGGCTTTTTCAAAGCAATGAGCCCAGCCCAAACTTTAGCATTTTCTACTAGTTCTTCTGCTGCTACTTTGCCTGTTACCATGGAATGTGTAGAAGATAACTTAGGTGTTGACTCTAAAGTTACCAGCTTTGTTTTACCGATTGGCGCAACTGTTAACATGGATGGAACATCGCTCTATCAAGCTGTAGCCGTTGTTTTTCTGGCGCAAATGCATTACGTTGATCTCAGTCTGGGCCAGCAACTAACAATTGTATTAACAGCTGCTTTAGCTTCCATTGGGTCGGCTGCCGTGCCCAGTGCAGGATTGGTAATGCTGATAATTGTTTTACAATCAGTGCAGTTAAACCCCCTTTGGATTGCTATAATACTGCCAGTTGATCGCATTCTCGATATGTGCCGTACGGTAGTAAATGTAACGGGTGATGCTACTGTTTCCTCAATTATAGCCAAAGGTGAGGGGCTCTTAAATTATCCTCCGCGGCATTCAACAGACGATACATTTGAACCAGACGTTAACACTTAAAAATCTTCGAATGAAGCGTATTATAAAATTTTTCTTTTTCCTCGGTATTATCTTATTAAGTGCAGCTATTGCTTTACCCTTGGTTTTTAAGGATAGCTTAATTAGCAAGTTAAAGTTGGAGATCAATAAGCAAGTCAATGCCCGTGTAGATTTTGAAGATGCAGAATTATCATTATTATCCACCTTTCCTAATTTCGGCCTAAGCTTAGAAGGGTTTAGCATCTATGGAGTGGCAGAGTTTGACTCAATTCGCTTAGTCCAAATTAGTGAGCTAAACTTTGCCATCGACTTTATGAGTGTTATTTCTGGAGATCAATTTCAGATTGAAGAGCTTGCTTTTAATGACGTGAATTTAAATTTATTGGTTAGCCCAGAAGGGAAAGCAAATTTTGACATCGCCAAGCAGTCCGAAGCTAGTCCAGAAAATTCGCCAACAAGTGAACCAGCTAGCTTTAAAATTGCATTACAGTCCTACTCCCTGTCAAACTTCAATTTAACTTATGATGATCAAGAGGCGCAGATTTATACCAAATTAAGCAACCTTAACCATCAAGGTAGTGGAGATTTTACTTCTAATATTGTAAATCTTAGTACCCAAACTACGGTGGAGTCATTCACCTTTAAATTGGAAGATTTTGCCTACGCTGATCGATTAAAGTTGGAGTCAGACTTTGATGTGAGTCTTAATCAAGAGGAGTTTAAATTTACTTTTGGCGATAATTATCTGACGGCCAATGATCTCAAACTTCAATTTGATGGCTGGTTAGCAATGCCAGAAGAGACCATTGATATGGATTTGAACTTTAAGGCACCAGAGGCGAATTTCAAACAACTTTTATCGCTAATTCCTGCTTTCTTTTATGAAGATTTTGAAAGCATTCAAACGCAAGGAAACTTCAAGTTAGAGGCTAAGGTAAAGGGTACCTACGATGGGGAAAAAGAAAAGTACCCTCCTTTTAACTTTGCTTTGAACCTCCGAGATGCCTCCTTTCGTTATCCCGACTTGCCCGCTGGCGTAGAGTCTATAAATATGGACCTGCGTTTTGTAAACACAAGTGCAGATTTGGATGGAGTTGAGGTGAAAATGCCCTTGTTTTCTGCAAGCATTCTAGATAATGGTTTTCGCGCCAATGCTTCTCTTAGCACACCGATGTCGGATCCCACTTACGTATTTGGCCTTAGCTCAAATTTCGACCTAGCGGCAATTGAAAAAGCAATGCCTCTAGAGGGGTATAACTTAAAGGGTATGCTCCAAGCAGATTTGCAAAGTTCAGGTCGAATGTCTCATATCGAAAATGAACAATATGATGAATTAATCGCTCAAGGGCAGATGTCTTTGAAAGACTTTAGGGTGGATGGTGATAGTTTGGATTTTCCAATTGAAATACCATTCGGCTCATTAAGCTTAAATACGAGAGAAGCACAGCTGGATAAGACTAAAATACGGATTGGTAAATCTGATATGACCTTGTCTGGAAGGCTTACTAATATTATGGCTTATGCTCTAAGCGACTCTTTGCTTAGCGGAGAGTTAAACTTGAATAGCCACTTTATGAATGTGGGAGATTTTAGCAGTGGGAATGAAAGCTCTTCTACAGCGCGAGAGGCTGCTAATGACACTGCTGCTATGGAAGTAGTGCGACTACCAAAAAATATTAATTTCCAATTTATAGCCTCAATCGACTCCTTAATCTACGATGACATTATTATCACTAAGGCACAAGGTAATTTGGCCCTAAAGGAAGGCGAGGCCCAATTGAAAAATTTTCAGATGAATATGCTGGAAGGTCAATTAGCTATGAATGGTAGCTATGATTCCAAGCCACAAGAGCCTTTGGTGAACTTCGATTTTGATATCCGCAATTTCTCTTTTAAAAAGAGTTTTGATAAGCTAAGCATTGTTCAAGAAATGGTCCCAATCATGCAAAATACGGTTGGTTCTTATAGCACCGGGTTTTCTTGGAAATCTTCTTTGCTAGAGGATATGAGTCCCGACCTATCAACCGCTAATGCCACTGGAACTCTCAATACTAGCCCCACGAGCGTTTCAGGTAAAACTTTCGGCCAAATTGCTACTTTTTTAAATAACCCTAAATACAATAGCCTCGACTTAGGGCCTTTGTCGCTGAACTTTAAAGTGGAGAATGGTCGTCTTGAAGTGGCTCCTTTTGATTTTAAGCTTGGCAAATACAAAGTGAAAGCGGGTGGTAGTAGTGGGCTAGATCAAAGCTTAGACTTTGATTTAGATATGAACATTCCTGCAGCAGATGTGAAAGCAGCAAGCTTATTGCAGAAATTCGGTTCTTCAGTAAATACCATTCCCTTAAAGGTGAAAGTTGGGGGTACACTTAGTGATCCTGAAGTACGTCCCAGTTTCGGCGATTTGGGCAACCAGTTGATAGATGATTTGACCAATACCTTAAATAATAAGGTAGAGGAAGTTAAGGCTAAAGCTAAAGAAGAGACTAACAAGAAGCTAGAAGAACTAGTA
>CBFHVV010000041.1:0-24296 GCA_965658965.1 Croceimicrobium sp. | reverse complement strand
AGAACTGTAGCGGTATTTAAAAATGGTTCCCAACTCCGTGGTATTTTCTCGCTGGTCTACCGAACGTCCTAGGGGAGCATCTACTTCAAAATCGGTAGTATAAGTAATTGCTTCAATTCCAAATTTTAATTCATCTGCCTTACGGAAGAAGTAGGTAAAGTCTAAACCTCCGTTAAAGCCAGTGATGGAGCTCGTTTGTATTAAACTCGGTTCGATGGCAGTAACATCATATACCGAATAACTCACATCTCCCGAAAGGAGCATTTTAGAAGAAGCTGGCACCGCTGTAAAGTTAAAGCCCGCACCGCGTGAATTCCAATCGATGCTATTGGCAGTTCCGTAACGTACACCATCGTCAAAATTAAAACCAAAAGCATTTATCTGAGACCCATTATCAGCCTGCGAACTAAATTTTGCGTAGATATCGGTAAAGTTGAAGGGAAGCCCATCAAATTCGGTCTCTACATAGGGGTAGAAAATATCGCTGGTTTGCTCGAGATAAGATGTTTTGGCAGAAATTAAAAAAGATGAACTTGATAAACCTCTTTTATTCTTTTTGCCCAGAGGTGCCTCTAATAAAAGCTTGGAGGTGTAAGTACTGGAACTCGCTTTACCAGCGAAGCGGCGACGGTTTCCAGAACGAGTGCGCACGTCCATTACCGCGCTGTTACGGCTGCCATATTCGGCACTAAAGCCTCCAGTATAAACATCGGCAGAGCGAATAATGTCATTATCAAAAACGGAGAAAAAGCCAATACTATGGAAGGGATTATAAATAATCATTCCGTCTAATAAAATAAGGTTTTGTATCGGTGCGCCTCCTCTAATATATAGCTGCCCACCTTGATCGCCGGTAGTAATTACACCTGGCAGTACTTGCACCGCTTTAATAATATCCGCATCACCACCTACCGAAAAACGGGTAATTTCTTTAGGGTCGAGAGTTACCACCGAGGTTAGAACTTTAGTGTCTCGTTCTTTTCTAGCGGCAGAAATTTCCACCTCATCGAGAAGCTCTGAGCTTTCGCTGAGATAAATATTTACGCTTACAATTCCGTTCTTAGTCACCTTCGCCTCGGCGCTAGCTTCATTATAGCCAATAAAGCTAGCCTTAAGCGTATAGGTTCCTGCCGGTACATCATTTATAATATAATAGCCATTATTGGCAGCTACCGCACCTAATTTGGTACCCTCTATTACCACATTGGCAAAGGGGACTGGTTCTTCATTGGTTTTATCGTAAACAAAACCTTTGATAGTTCCTGTATTTTGAGCTAGGGCAGAGAAAGTGCTCAAAAATAGTAAGCTGAAAAATAAAAACGACTTGTGCATGTATCAAGGGCCCGAAGGGCAATAAATATAGGGTTATAGGTAAACTATTTTAAAGAGTAGTTCTTTCAGTAATTCGCTATCGCTGGCACTGGCATTATTAACTCCTTTGGACTTCATATCAGTCTCGCGCAAATATGCCATAATTCGCGCAATTTTCCGAACATCATAGAACTTTAATCCCGCGAGGTATTCATTAAGGGCATACATATTTACCCCAGCCTGTTTCATCATCTCCCCTTCGCTAGCTCCTTTAATCTGAGCCAAAATCATGAGAATGCGAAAATTTCGATAAAGTAAACTGATGCTTAAAACTAAAGGGTTATCCTTCGGATTCGATTGAAAGTATTGTTGTATACGCAAAGCTTTGGCGAAATCGTTGCGATTTAAGGCATTGCAGAGCTCAAAATTGTTAAAGTCTTTGCTAATCCCAACATTTTCCTCCACTAGTTCCGGACTTAACTCCTCCCCTTTTTTAACAATCATCGAAAGTTTGGTCACCTCACTGTCTATCCGCCCTAAATCAGTTCCTAAGCTTTCGGCTAACATTTGCACCGCTTTAGGATTGGCTGTTAAGCCTTGCTCCTTCAGCATAAGCTCAATCCACTCTGGGACTTTATTGTCGTAAACTCGCTTACTTTCAAAAAGGACGTGCTTTTTAGCAAGAGTGGAAAAGATCTTTTTACGCTTGTCGGCCTTTTTATATTTATAGGCGAAAACTAAAACAGTACTTAGCTGCGGGCTTTGAGCATAGGCCTCTAGCTTTTCCAGTTGTTTTAAGTGCTGCGCCTCTTTAACAATAATTACTACACGCTCCGCCATCATCGGATAACGTTTGGCCTCGCCCACAACCACGTCAATACTGGTTTCTCCTCCGTAAAGTATCACTTGGTTAAAACTGCGCTCTGCTTCCTCTAAAGCGCTATGCTCAATGAGAGAAACAATTTTATCTATAAAAAAAGGTTCTTCCCCGCTTAAAAAATAAATCGGGCGAAAGTTCTTTTGACGAATCTCTTTAATTAAGCTAGAATAGTCCATGGATATGATTAGCTGCAAAACAACAAAATTAAGCCATCTCATCTAATAGAGTCGAGGTATAATCTCCCAGGCTGGTAAATTTAGACTCTGTTAAGGGCAATAGGATGCCCAGTGATGCTAGAATCTTACACATTTGAAGTCGCACAAGCACTAATTACTACCGAGAATGCTCCTATCTTTGTTGAGTGAAGAAACTCATTCCTTTAAATTTAGAGCCCGCTCCACTAAAGCTTTCGCAAAAGTCTGGACAGGTTTTTGTCTGGGATAAAATTAGAAAAAAGCACTTAGTCCTCACACCTGAAGAGTGGGTAAGGCAGCACCTGATCCACTATTTTATTGAGGAATTAGAAGTACCTCTGGCAGCTTTTAGTTTAGAAGGTGGCTTTCGCCTGAATGGTAAGCTGCAACGATCTGATATACTCATCTATAAAAATGCAAAACCCTGCTTATTGGTCGAGTGTAAAGCACCACAAGTGAAAATTAGTCAAGATACTTTTGATCAAGCCAGTCGCTATAATTTACACTATCAGCTGCCCTATATTGCTATTAGCAATGGCTTAGAACATTACTGGCTGCGCTTAAAAGAAGAAGGAAAAGCTTATTACTTTGTAGAAAAAATGACTCCTTTTAGTCAATGGTAATTTATCCTTTTAGTCGCAAGGCTACTTTAGTTCCTGCTATTACCGACCAGGCGGGAGCAAATATCCAACCGAATACCGGAATTAAAAATAAGCCGTAAAAAAGAAGTCCAACCGTGGTAACTGCCGCGCGATTTTTGCGCATCCAGCCTTCTGTTTCTTTAAATGAGAACCTCCACCGCTCGGCATTATAATCCATCAGGCCATAGCCTAAGAAATAAGATTGCACTAATAGCAATATTAGAGGACTAAGCAGGCCTAAAATTGGGATAAAAGCAAAAATTGCCAAGGCTAAAGTAAGCCCCATTTCCTTTAAAAAGTTGAGGACATTAATTTGCAGAGCGCGGATAAGGTCGTGAAGAACTTGCGCTAAGGAAAAAGGAGTTTCGATGCCCTTTTCCTCTTGTTCGACTTTTTCTGACAAAAAACTTAGGAAGGGAGATAAGAGAATTAAAGTGGCATACTTAAATAAGCTGCCCATAAAAAACAGCATGATTATCTGAAAAATAATAACCAATACTATGCTATAAGACTGAAGCTCCCCCAGTTCATAGCCAAAAAGGCCAAAAGCGAAGTTTAGCCAGCGATTAACATTGTTGATCATTAGCCACAAAAGCCCCATGAGCAGGAGAGTATAAACTAAAATGGGGAGGGCAAGATAGCGTCGGTAGCCCTTTACAAAGAGCTTAGGAAAGGCTTGGGCATAAGCTCCGATACTTATCCCGAGGTATTGAAAGAATTGCACCATAAAGATTTATACTTTTGCCGCTTCAAAAATCCGAAAATGGAAAATCAATTAAACGCAGTTTCCCCGATTGACGGGCGCTATCGCAAAGTAACTAAAAAGCTGAGCAATTATTTCTCAGAATATGCTCTTATTCAATACCGGGTGCGGGTAGAAATTGAATACTTTATTAGCCTTTGTGAACTCCCATTACCGCAATTAGAAAACTTCGATAAAGAACGCTTTAATGATTTAAGGGACATTTATCTAGACTTTAGCATTACTGATGCTGAGGAGGTTAAGAAAATTGAACAAACTACCAATCACGATGTGAAAGCGGTGGAATACTTTATCAAAGAGCATTTTAGTCGCTTGCGGCTAGATGAGTTTCAAGAGTTTATTCACTTCGGACTTACCTCGCAGGATATTAACAACACCTCTATACCACTAAGCATTAAAGAGTTTGTGGAAGAAGACTACACCTCTTTATTGGGTGATTTAATCTTAACTCTTACCAATCTTGCCGAAGAGTGGGCAGAGGTGCCTATGCTGGCAAGAACGCACGGACAACCCGCATCCCCTACTATTTTAGGGAAGGAAATTATGGTTTTTGTCGAGCGCTTGGACCAGCAGATGCGTTTATTGAGACATATCCCCCACTCAGCTAAATTTGGCGGCGCCACGGGAAACTTCAATGCCCATAATTTGGCCTACCCTCAAACAGATTGGCGTGCCTTTGCCCAGGAGTTTGTGGAAGGAAAATTAGATTTACAACATTCATGGCCTACTACTCAAATTGAGCATTATGATAATATGGCTGCGCTTTTCGATTGCATGAAGCGCATTAATACCATTATTCTCGATTTAGACCGAGATATGTGGACCTATATTTCGATGGATTATTTTAAGCAAAAAATTAAAGAAGGTGAAGTAGGCTCTTCCGCTATGCCGCATAAAGTAAACCCCATCGATTTCGAAAATAGCGAAGGAAACTTAGGCATTGCTAATGCCCTTTTGGAACATTTAGCCGCTAAGCTTCCTTTGTCTCGTTTGCAACGCGACCTTACGGATAGCACCGTCTTAAGGAATGTAGGCGTTCCCTTTGGACATACTGTTATTGCAATCAACTCGACCTTAAAAGGGCTTAATAAATTACTTTTAAATAAAAAAGCTCTGGCAGCGGATTTAGAAAGAAATTGGGCCGTTGTAGCAGAGGGTATTCAGAATATTTTGCGCCGTGAAGGATATCCTAAACCCTATGAAGCCCTAAAAGCATTAACCCGTACCAATAAAGCTATTGATGAAAGCGCCATTGCTGAATTTATTGATGGCCTGGATGTTAAAGACCAAATAAAAACAGAGCTCCTTGCCATTCGTCCCGAAAACTACGTAGGCAAAGCTTAAATATATAGCGGTTTCTTGCAAGAGGCCGCTTTTTTTACTTTATTACCTGAGCTCGACCTAAAAATATAGCTTCAGATTTTCAATAAAAGGAAAAGAGCAGTCTAGATTGTGCAGCGGCAGTGGGCTGCTGCGAATGAGCTAGAGACAGAATTTTGCTTTTATTGAAAAAACGTTTTAGCCTCTTCTTAAAAGCGGTTTTTAGCGCCTTAGCTTTTTACAATAGTCCGCTATTGCTTCAACGCTTAGGCTTATAAGCCACTATTTATAAGAGGTCTGAGGCCTGATTTTAAATTGAACTTAGGTGTATTAGGTGCAAGCGTAATAATTTAGATTGAATATAATATAAATGCTTTCTTCTCTAGGCGATTAGAAAGCTGCTGTTTTACTATTTTTGCGAATCCCGAAAAAATCCAACAACATGATTTTTGACATAGAAATGATAAAAAAGGTTTACGCCAAATTCCCAGAACGCATTGCGGCGGCTCGGAAAGTAACTGGTGGACCTCTTACCCTTGCAGAGAAAATTCTTTATGCCCATTTATGGGATGAAAATAGCAATACAGCCCACACCCGGGGTAAAAGCTATGTAGACTTTGCACCCGATCGCGTGGCGATGCAAGATGCTACAGCGCAAATGGCTTTATTGCAGTTTATGCAATCGGGTCGCAAAGAAGTTGCTGTTCCTTCTACTGTGCACTGTGACCACCTTATTCAGGCGGAAACTGGTGCCGTGGCAGATCTTAAAAGTGCAAAGCAAAAAAGTTCTGAGGTATTTGACTTCTTACAGTCTGTTTCTAATAAATACGGAATTGGCTTCTGGGAACCAGGAGGCGGTATTATCCACCAAGTGGTTTTAGAAAACTATGCTTTCCCTGGAGGAATGATGATTGGTACTGACTCGCACACTGTAAATGCTGGCGGCCTAGGAATGGTGGCCATTGGTGTTGGCGGTGCTGATGCAGTAGACGTCATGGCTGGAATGCCTTGGGAGCTAAAATTCCCGAAGCTTATCGGTGTTAAATTAACCGGTAAGTTATCTGGCTGGACTGCTAGTAAAGATGTAATTCTAAAATTAGCTGGCATCTTAACCGTAAAAGGAGGCACTGGTGCTATAGTAGAATATTTCGGACCAGGCGCAAAGTCATTGAGCTGTACTGGTAAAGGTACAATCTGTAATATGGGTGCTGAAATTGGCGCTACTACTTCAACCTTTGGCTACGATGAAAAAATGGGCGACTACCTGCGTGGTACGGGCCGTACTGAAATCGCAGACGCTGCCGATGCTATTGCTGAGCACCTTACGGGAGATGAGGAAGTTTATGCCAATCCTGAAGCTTATTTCGACCAAGTTATAGAAATTGATCTAAGCACTCTTGAGCCACATATCAATGGGCCTTTTACACCAGACAGAGCTACCCCAATCAGCGAGTTTGCTAAGGAAGTTGAAGCCAATGGTTGGCCCAAAGAATTGGAAGTTGGCTTAATTGGCTCTTGTACAAACTCTTCCTACGAAGATTTGACGCGTGCCTCTTCTATTGCCCAACAAGCCATCGATAAAAATTTAAAAGCTCGTTCCGAGTTTACCATTACTCCAGGTAGTGAGCAAGTACGTTTTACCGCAGACCGCGACGGACTTTTAGAGAAGTTTGACGCGATGGGAGGCGTAGTAATGGCAAATGCTTGCGGGCCTTGTATTGGCCAATGGGCACGTCATACAGACGATCCAAAGCGTAAAAATTCCATCATTACTTCCTTCAACAGAAACTTCGCTAAGCGAAATGATGGCAACCCTAATACACACAGTTTTGTTGCTAGTCCAGAACTAGTGACAGCTATGGCGATTGCTGGTGATTTAACTTTCAACCCGCTAACGGACATGCTTACCAATGAAGATGGTGTGCAAGTAAAATTAGATGAGCCGCTAGGTATTGAGATGCCCGCTGCTGGTTTTGCCGTTGAAAACAATGGATACCACGAGCCTGCCGCCGATGGTAGCGATGTGGACATTAAAGTAGCCGAAGGTTCCGAACGCCTACAATTATTAGAGCCATTTAGTCCATGGGACGGATCTAATATTGAAGGAATGCGTTTAATTATTAAGGCTAAAGGAAAGTGTACCACAGATCATATTTCAATGGCAGGTCCTTGGTTGCGTTTCCGTGGTCATTTAGATAATATTTCTAACAATACGCTTACTGGTGCTATCAACTATTTTAACGATGAGCCAGGTCGTGTTAAAAACCTTTTGAGCGGCGAAGAAGGCACTGTTCCTGACGTTCAAAGAGCATATAAGGCAGAAGGAATTCCTACCATTGTTGTTGGTGATCACAATTATGGTGAAGGAAGCTCACGGGAACACGCCGCAATGCAACCACGCCATTTAGGGATGCGTATCGTTCTGGTAAAATCATTTGCCCGTATTCACGAAACAAACCTTAAAAAGCAAGGTATGTTAGGGCTAACCTTCCAAAACGAAGAAGATTATGATCTTTTCCGTGAGGACGATACTATCGATACTTTAGACCTTAACGAATTTGCCGAAGGTAAACCCTTGCACTTAAAGTTGAAGCATTCTGATGGTAGTGAAGATACCATTACCGTAGATCACACTTACAATGCCTCACAAATTGCCTGGTTTAAAGCTGGTAGCGCTCTTAATAAGATAAAAAGCGACATAAAGGCTTCCTAAAAAAATAGCCTAAACTTATAGTCCCCCTTAGCCAATTGGTTAAGGGGGATTTTTTTTAAATAAATACACAAAAACACAAATTGTTAATTATATTTGCATTGTCAATAGTATTACTATCAATATAGCATTTTCCTCATAGACAATGTTAGTAATGCTACGCAATGGGTAAAATTGACTTTTAGTCAATTCGTATTAAATTAGCTTGGTTGGTTTAACTCTCTCGCTTCTAGGTCACTAGAACGGGAGAGTTTTTTTTTAGCAAATGTTTTCCTTAAATTAAATTTGCTAAGCCCCAAGACCCAGTTTCATCATTATACTATCTTTGAAAATCATGCACCTGGCTCACTTTTAGTGGGGCCGCGCTTTGTTATAAGCCTAAAAATAAAACCATTATGAAAAGAATCATTATCCTGTGTTTGGCTATTACTACATTTTATACCCAGGCTCAAAACTTCTCCCCTGCTATCAATCGAAACCTTGAACTGATTTTTGTAGACTATCTAATGCCCTACAATAGCTTATACAATATTGAGCCTACCACCAATCCTGTAGACACTTTCGGCTATGTTGAAGTCCTCAAAAACTCTAAAGGCGCTTATATACAGGGCCGCGAATTTGAAGCCGGCAACTTAATCGGTGAATGGAAGTGTAGCAATGCTGGCTCGGTTAACAGTGTTTATTTGACCAATCCTTCCACTGGTGACACTCTGCAATTAGATAAGATTTACCGAGACACTTTTGGTAGGGATACTCTTTACCAGACCTATTATGATACCACTTCCCTAGCCACAGGTTCTCTTGTTTTAAGCGAGGAACTGAGATTGTATTATGGCAGCAATGGAGTGGATTCTGCTGCAATAACTGAGGTAAATGGTGGCGCTAGCTTAGGTAACAATATTAACTATACCGTTTACCGAAACGCACAAAACAGGGTCGACTCCTTAGTAGCGAATATTGAGTTTATGGGCACCACATTTCCAGTTCAAACTCTAATCTACTTCACTAGTAATAATCAACTTGATAGTATCAATCTTAAAAACACCTTAAACGGGCAAGTAGAGGAACAAGTGAGGGTAACAAACAACAATAATGGATTAGTAGAAAAGTTTTTGATTTACGAAAGAGGCCCTAATAACACTTGGACTCTGTACGATGAATATCATTTGAGCATGAATAGCTATTTTTCGCTTCCCTCTGAGGCTTTGGCCGAATTAAAAATATTTCCCAACCCAAGCCAAGGGATTATTAACCTTAACAATTCCCTTAATGCCGATATCTCTATCCGCAATATGTCTGGCCAAATTGTGTGGGAACGCGAGAACTTAGATCCTGATGCTCAACTTAATTTAAAGCAATTAACTAAAGGCCTTTACATGATTCAGGTGAAGCTCAGTGATAACCGGATGGCCACCGAAAAGCTCATCCTTAACTAATTTAATAGACGCATTCCAAACCCACCCTCTGGTGAGTTTTAATTAGAAACAGGTATAGGCAAAGAAAATACAAATCCAAAAATACCTCTAAACCAATTAAAACTACCATTTAACGATTTTGGCGAGCGGCCAAAACAGACTTTTTTAGTTTTGGTTTTATTAATTAGTTGACCATGAAAGCCACTTACATATTACCCTTTTGCGCCCTGCTAGTCTTTGCTTGCGCCAAAAAAGAATCGAACCAGACTCATGTGAGTGCGGAGCTAATTACGCCTATTGATGACTTTGCCTGGTCTGCTTCCTTCGCAAGTACCATCGAAGTTAGCTTCACCAACCCGCACAACCTTTCGGTAGATGAGGAATTAATTTACCTTTTGGACAAAAATGAAAATGCGGTGGCAAAAACAACTGTTAAAAACGGTAAAGCCATTTTCAATATTCAAATTCCTAGCAACAGTCAGCATAGTCTTTATTTGCCCTTTACGGGACACCAACAAGCTTTGTTAAAGCAAAAGGTGCAGGTTTTCGACCTTAGCAGTAAATCTGCTAATAAAATGGGAAAACAATCTATTTCCAATGGAGGTGTTTGTACTGTTTGTGAAACACCTATGACCAATGGCTTGGCCGAATTGCCCGTAATTGCATTGGGTAGACAAACTATTACCTCTGCCTCCAATGTACCGGGCTGGGAAACCAGTGCATCCGACAATCAAATAGAAATTTGGTCCTCCGGCTTTAATGGTGTACCCGCTCAAGAAGGCAATCAATTTTTTGAAATTAATGCAAACCGTACTGCTGCGCTTTACCAAGAGCTGTGCTTAGAACCAGGTTCTACTATACGTTGGTCGGTTTGGCATCGTGGCAGATCAGGTGTTGATGTAGCCAAAGTAAAAATTGGTTCCAGCTTAGTCAATGCTACCGACCAAGCTACCATGAGCGACGGTAAAAATGCTTGGGGATATTACAGTGGAGTTTATGTTATTCCGGCTAATCAGACTACTACCCTATTTATTTTTGAAGCCGTATCTACGGCCAGTGGCAATAATTCAATTGGAAACTTCTTAGACAATTTCCGCATTAGCTGCGATAGTGATGGTGATGGTGTTGTTGATTCCGATGATGATTACCCCAATGATCCCATCCGCGCTTACCGCAGTTTCTTTCCTAGCGCTGGCAAACAAATTGTTGCTTTCGAAGACTTATGGCCCTATAAAGGCGATTATGATTTTAATGATATGATCCTCAGCAATCAAGTAGAGATTAGCCATAATGCCGATAATGAGCTCGTAGACGCGCAGTTTAAAGTTAGCATAGACGCAATTGGTGCCGGTGTACATAATGGCATTGGTATGATGTTGCGTGATAATAATAAAGCCGCATTAGCCAGTAACAGCATTCAATCTATTGCGGGTGATTTAAGTCTTGACCCTAATAACCCCAGTGGTGTTATTTTAAGCAATGATGTTTTTGAAAGCATCGACCGATATTATCAGAATAATGGATCCGGCCCTAGCGACACTCCCGATACCTTGCAATTTACTATTAGTTTTAACCCATCTGCCGGGAGCGAGTTAGTACCCGAATTGTACCTATTTCGCAGCAGCGATCGCAGTTTAGAAATTCACCGACCAGGCTTTCCTGGAACCGCGAGTTTCGACGCGAGCAGGTTTAATAGAGGTGATGATAATGGCGACTTTAGAGTAGCGGACGGCTTGCCTTGGGGCATTGAAATAATATCTAATAGCAACTTTAATCATCCTTTAGAGAGAATAGAAATCACCGAAGCCTTTTCGCAATTTGCCTTGTGGGCCAGTTCTGGTGGATCGCAAAACCCCACCTGGTATTTGGCTCCCGAAGAAGAAAAAGTCTTTAATTAAATCCAATTTTATAATTTTTGAATACCTCGCGAATAGCGGGGTATTTTTTTTTGCCCATATAGGGTAATTTCCAAATTTTTAAACTTACTTTGCATTTCAAAGTACTTTTAAATGGATAAACAGAATTACCTAGAAGACCTAAAGGACATCAAAGAGATGATGAACCGATCTTCGCGTTTTATATCCTTAAGTGGTCTGTCAGGCGTTTCGGCAGGAATCTTTGCTTTAGCAGGCGCCTATGCCGCTTATGAAATAGTTTATAGCAATCAAAACTATCTAGATTACCGTTCTGCTTACATTACCCGAGAAAGTATTCTTAACCTTTTTTTAGTGGCAGTAGCAACACTTTTAGGAGCACTAACAACCGGCATTTATTTTACTACACGTCAATCTAAAAAGCTCAAACAGAAAATTTGGGACCTCCAAACCAAGCGACTTCTGATAAACCTGGCCATTCCCCTGGTAACGGGTGGTATTTTATCGCTTCTCCTTTTAAAGGAAGGATATATCGGATTGGTGGCACCGCTTACCCTAATTTTTTATGGACTTGCTCTTGTTAATGCCAGTAAATATACTTTGGGGGAGCTGCGCAGTTTAGGGCTTTTGGAAATTATTCTCGGCCTAGTGGGAGTGTATTTTATAGGTTACGGATTAATTATTTGGGCCTTAGGTTTCGGCTTGCTGCATATCGTTTACGGCTTAATGATGCATTTTAAGTACCAGCAGTCGTGAAGGAAATATTAAAAGATCTCAATAAGGCTTTCGAAAATAAGATTAGGCTGGGCATTATGTCGGCTCTGATGGTGAATGAATACTTAGACTTTAACAGTTTAAAAGAACTGCTGGATGTAACCGACGGTAATCTGGCCAGCCACCTAAAATCGCTTGAATCGAAAAATTATATCACTTTCCGGAAAGAATTTCTCAATCGAAAATCACATACTAAATACTTTGCTAGTGCTGAAGGAAAACTAGCCTTTGCCAAGCATATAAAAGCCATCGAGCAACTTTTGAACTAAAATTTTTTTACCCAATCACTTTGTAATTCAAAGTACTTTTAAAACAACAGAAAAATGAATACAGAAAACAAACCCCTCGAAAAAGTAAACCACATGATTCGTAATTCCATCATGCTCAAGCTACTAATTATTACCACCCTCATGCTATTGCTGCTTATCCCTGCCTCTATGATTCAATCTATCATTCATGAAAGGGAGCAAATGAATAATAATGCCATCGACGAAGTGAGCTCTAAATGGGCGAATGGGCAGCAAATTAATGGTCCCATACTTAGTATTCCGCTAGTATATGAATACGAAAAGGAAGGTAAACTTTACCGCAAAACGGAGGTCTTAAAAGTCTTACCCGAGAGCCTCAACATAAATGGCAAAATAGATCCAGAAAAACTACGCCGTGGTATTTATGAGGTGGTAGTCTATAAATCTGATTTGGCCCTTTCTGGAGACTTTGACCTAAAACTTGATATCGATAGCACCAATCTGAAAGAAATCCAATACCAAAATGCTTATCTCAATATTGGCATTTCCGACTTGCGCGGTATTAAAAACCAAATCCAGTTTCATTGGGGTACTAATAACTTGGCAGTTGAGCCGGGCACGAAAGTAAGTACCCTTCTACCGACAGGTATACATATTAAAGTACCGGACTTAAAAGAAATGCTGGGTAAAAAAGTAGACTTTCGCTTTAAGCTAGATTTGCAAGGAAGCCAAAATCTCTCCTTCATTCCTTTAGGCAGTAGCACCGAAGTAAACTTACAGTCCAGCTGGAATTCCCCCAGCTTTAACGGCAATTTTCTGCCCGATGCCCGCAGTGTAAACGATAGTGGCTTCACGGCACAGTGGTCCATACTGCAATTAAACCGAAACTTCCCGCAGACTTGGACAGAAAACCTCAGCAGCCAAACTTTACAAAGTGCTTCTTTTGGTATGGACCTATTGCTTCCGCTAGATGACTATCAAAAATCGCTACGCTCGGCTAAGTACGCTGGAATGACCATCGCCTTAACTTTCCTAATCTTCTTTTTGGTGGAAGTGCTAAATCAAAGGAAAATTCACCCTTTGCAATACGCCTTAGTGGGAATATCCTTAATACTCTTTTACACGCTTTTAGTGGCTATATCCGAGCATTCAAACTTTAATTTGGCCTACGGGATTTCCACTTTAGGGATTGTAGCGATGATTAGTTTGTACAGCATTAGCATATTTAAAAAAGCTAAGGTAGTAGTACTACTCACTCTCATATTAGGAGGTATTTACGGCTTCCTCTTTGTAACCCTACAAATGGCCGATTATGCCTTACTAATGGGAAGCATTGGCCTCAGTCTAATTTTAGGAGGTACCATGTATTTCACCCGCAATATAAACTGGTATAAACTCAATTTTGAGACGAATTAAAGTCTGAGTTTAGATTATTCCAGACCCCTAGTCGCTGGCTAGGGGTTTTTATTTGCTCTTCTCAATAAAAGTACTGAAGGGCCTTCACAATTGGGAAATATCTTCTAAGAGCATCTGCTCCAAGCGGTTAAAAGTATTGCGCTTAAATAAGAAGTTTCCTGTAAAACAGCTAAGCTACTAAGGCCTTGTTAAAATGCGTTTATACCTTGTACCAAACCAAGGGTGATTAACCCGCAAAATATAAATACCTCCCTTAAGCTTAGTAGAAATTTCGAGCACAGGCTCTGAACCTATAATACTAGTCTCTTGCACAATAGTTCCATCTAAGGCAATTAAGCTTAAGCTAGAACCTTCGGGAAAGTCGAGCATGGCTTTCAGTTGCAGATAATCCTGCACGGGATTAGGATAAACCGTAAAATTAAAAGACTGATTTTCTGACTCTAAAGGAATACTGCGCAAAAAAGGGTGAATACCTCTTTTACCGACTTTAAAAACACCTTCTTCATTACGATCCCAATCAGCATAGCTAGCAAAGACTTCACCTTGGTCACTAAGGAGTAGGTCACGTATAAGAAATACTGAAGCACCATTATCCAACAGCTTATCGTAGCTGCAAAACCCTGTACTATCTAGCAGCATTATCCGATTATAGGTTTTAGTCCAATTGGGGTTTGGTCGATACTGAGTCCTAATTAAATAATATCCATTTTTCTTCCAGATATCGATAGGGTACACGAAGGAATTACCACCACCAAAGAGACCACCACTACCATTTTCTATTAGATAAGGGTTGCGTATCTTAAAACGCAAAAGCTCTTTACCAGCAAGAGAATGTACCTGAATACTATGTTCCGCGATAGCAGAAATACTATCAAGCGCTACTTCCGTGCTTATCTTATAAGGTAGCGATCTAAACTTGGGACTTAAACCTACAATCCTCTCGTGTGGAAGACAAGACACTTTCCTTGTAGCACCCCATTGTCCAGAAGCTCGATGTTGAGAATAAACCTTCACTTCCCGAATACTGTCCATGTAAGGACGGTAAATACCATAGAGGCTATCCCCCGCCTCTAGCCATTCTAAATCGTGATTATCCAATCTGCCTCCAGGTAATCTATTCTCATTCAAACTAAGGAGTACATTTCCGTGTAAGTCCTGAAGATGTATTTGGTCGTCACCTAAGTTTACCCAGATTAAAGTATCCGAACCTCGAATAAAAGCCTTGCCCATTGGGTCATGAGAATAAAGTTCTCCTACTATTTTTCCAGTTTTGTAGCTGATCAAGTCACTTTGGACTATTCCATATCCTGGGGCAGGGTATTGTGCCTTTTCTTGATAAAAGACAAAAGCACCCAATTCTGGTAGCACTGCTCCAATTCTGCCATAAACCATAGCAGTATCTTTTGGTAGATAGCGGTATGTTAAACTTTGACCTTTGTCCTTATCTAATAGTCCTATAAAACCGCCTTGATCGAAAGGGCCTCTAGTTATACCAAAGATTGCCAGTTGTCCATCCCAAGCCTCACTCAGATCGAAGCCACCAGTAATGCGCTCACCCTGGGAATCCAAATACCGAGCTGCACTGGCCCACTGTCCTAGACAGGAGCTAAAACTGCAGGTTAAAACCATCAAAAAGACTACGATGCGATTCATTTAACTAAGAGGTTTTTCTTTTACTGCCACTAAAGCATATACCATAGGTAGCTTTGCTTGCATGCTCTTTATATGAAAGCGACTTGGCGCTATTTCCACCATATTGGCAAAGCAGTTATAGGGCGAATAATCAAATTCTTGAAAAGTCTTTAATTCTAAACCCACCCTAATTAAATTATCCAACACTTCGGCTAAACTGTGATTCCAACTAACGGTTTCAATCTCAATCTCTTCTTCTTTTGCGGCGTAAGTTCCTTGCTCTTTTTCAATAATAGGATCGGCCTTGAAATAGGAGTATTCTACTTTTTTAAAGTCATTATCATACATCCACAAAACGGGATGAAATTCGGCAAAGACCAATTGTCCACCCGGTTTTAAATAGCGCACAATTAAATTCGCCCATTTTTCTAAATCGGGTAACCAACCGATGGTTCCGTAGCTGCTAAATACTAAGTCGAACTGCTCATCTAAATGCTCCTCCAAAGAATAAATATCGCAACAAATAAAGCGGGCCTTTAATTTACAGGCTTCGTTTAATGCGCGGGCCTGCGCAATGGCTTTATCGGAAAGGTCTACTCCTAGCACATCTGCGCCCAAGCGCGCCAGAGACAAAGTATCTTGACCAAAATGACACTGTAAGTGCAGAACTTTCTTGCCCTGTAGGTTTGGTAAAAGAGCTGCCTCGATACTATTCAAGGAGGTCTTCCCTTTTAAAAAACCAGCTACATCGTAAAACTCAGATTGATAGTGCGAAGCTACACGCTTATTCCACGAAGCGCGGTTTATCTCTAAATACTCATCTGCTTTAGCGCCCATATTATTTTTTTGAAGAGAAATTATAACTTAAGCCTAAAAGGCTACGCAAAGTACCACCGTCGAAGTTCGCATTAAAATAGGGCGATAATTCAAAGCCAATTTGAAAGTTTGCATGTTTCTGCCAAGGCTTAAAGCGTATCCCAAAATGTGCCAAATAACCATTGGTTAAAGTTAAGTCTTCGGCCGCGTAAAAAGGATTAAAGTTATATCCTAAGCCCGTATACATATTGTAATAATCGCGCTTTCTAAAGTTTAGCATGGCATTCAACTCCATATTAACATTGCTAAAAAAAGTATTGGCTTCCCAGCGGCCATCCACCCAAAAGGTTTTTTCGCTGTCGCTAGATAGGCTAACAATCGACTGAAAGGGATAATAACTTAAAGCCACCTGTGCCTTTAGGTTCAGACTTAAAAAAAGTACAAATAGAATAGTCGCTGTTGCTTTCATAATACATCAATTAGTTTACAGTAGCAGGCCTTAGGTTGATAGAGATCATCGAATAAGAGAGGGTACTCCTCTCTTTGGTAAAAATCCCGCAGCCAAGAATTTGCATCGCTTAAACCCCAAAAGCTAATACCGTATTGAGAGCGATTGGGCAAATTTTTATAGGCAATCACTAAGTTAGCTAAGACATTAGCCTGCCGCTTAAATAAATCCTCTTTGTCTAAATTATCGCGATTAAAAGGGTTTACGGCAATATCTACTTCCGAGAGATGCACCAGAAAACTGGTTTCGCCTGCTTCCTCCAAGGCTGTATTTATTTGCCCTTTAGTAGGATAATTAATAGCAATATGCATCTGCATGCCAATGCCATGAATGGGCACCCCACGCTGTTTTAAATTGGTGAGAAAGCTAAAAACGGCCCTTCGTTTACGCTCGTTATAAGCTAGATTAAAGTCATTGTAAAATAGCAAAGCCTCGGGATCTGCTTCATGCGCAAAGCGAAATGCTTTTTCAATATAACCATCGCCCAAATGCTTACGCCAGATGGAATTGCGCAGCGTTCCGTCTTCATTAAAAGCCTCATTCACTACATCCCAAGCGGCTACTTTTCCTTTAAAGTGCCGACAAATAGACTGGATGTGATTCTTAAACATCGCTTCCCACTGGGCTTTTGTCCCTTGATAATTGAGCATCCATGGGGCTAACTGCTTATGCCAAATTAAAGTGTGGCCGTGTACCCGCTGGCTATTTTGCCGAGCACGCTCTACTAAATCATCGGCTTGTAGCCAGAAAAAATTATTCTCTTGTGGGTGGAGATAAGAAGGCTTAAAAATATTTTCGGGGGTGACGCTATTAAACTGACTCTCAACCAAAATCTCGTACTCTGGTAATAAAAAATAAGCGGGATCTACGGCCACTCCAATCGGAAAATCGGCTTGCAAATGCAGCGCTTGCCCTAGCTGGCAATCTTCTTGAATAGACTTTTCACAAGCGCCAATGAGAATAATAAATACCAGATAAAAAATCCTTTTTGGTATTGCCATGACTTTGTCTAGTATCAGTTCACCTTATAATTAAGTTTGTAATAATGCTTAAGGAAGTTAGTAATCCATCAAAGAGATTTATTCTTTAAGGTATTGGGATTTTGAAGGGCATCAAAGACATCAATAATCCGCAAATGGTCTTCATGTACTCTGTATATAACTTTAAAATGCCGGACCACCTCACGTCGAAACTCCTCACCTAGGAGTTCTTCTACTTGATATTGATCCTTATAACTTATACTCTCCGCAGCAGAAATAATTTCTTGAATAATCTTGTCTGCAGCAGGGGTGCTTTTTTCTGCATAGAAATCCCAAATGTCTTTCAATGATAATCTGGCAATGTTTGACCAGACTATTTGCTCCATGAACGAACTTCACTTTTCAGTTCCTTATGGCTGATGTATTCACCGCGATCCACCGATGAATCAGCATCTTTTACCCTCTTTATATACTGTTCTTTGTTTAGAGGCTCTCCTGCCGCTGTATGAGCCACAATTTCCCCTTGAGCTTTTAGTTCCTCCTTTAAAACTCCCTCTAATCGTTTAATTTTCTGCAAGTCCGTAAGCTTCATAAAGTCTTCAATAAACCTATATTTCCGTGCAGCCAGTTCCATTTTTGTGTCCATTTCAAACAAAGATAAAGTTTTTTAATGGGCTGTTTTGCGATATTGTGAGGTGCCCATTTCTCGTAAAAAAGGATCTTCTTAGCATTACGTAAACATTCACTTGGAAGGAGCGAGTTCCTAATTTCCTTTGATTAAGGTCAGAAATGACATGGGCTAGACAGAAAAACTTCAAGTGCCTTTTTTCAACACTTTAGTAGGACTAGTACTTACTAGTTTCCCCTTGCTAAAGAGCATATGCCGAGTGTACAGGGTGAATTCTTCAATGCTTTCCTTATCCTGCTTAAGTAAATCGGCCACAAATCTTTCGTGGTATTTGTAACAGATATCCGTATCATAATACGCACCGTTAACCGCGAATAGAGGATACTTCAAGCCCTCTATATCCTGTCTGTCAATCACTTCCATATCGAAGTAATCGGTAATAATAATTAGCGTGTAATTGGTAGATGCGTAAGCTTCATTCACGTAACCTATGGGATAGCAAAGCGGGGCACTGCAGTTTGGCGACCAAAAATGCACCAAAACCGAATCCTCACTAGCCATAAACTCTAAAAGCTGATCAGCTTTAATTTTATAAATAGTATCGCTATTCGATAGTTGGCGAATAGACGCTTCTTCTCTTAAACTTACAATCCTTGATTTTTCCGCTTCCGACAGTTTTCCATAGCCACTATTATAACCATTAAGCTCAATAACGATACAACTCGGTAGAAAAAGTAGAGATAGAGCAAAAAATAAAATTCGCATAGGTCAGAGTTTTGTGGGTTATTGAAATCACAAAAATGGGCCCTTCACCTACAAGCTGAGAGCGATGCAAAATGAGGCCTTAGATTAAAGAAGGACAAGCAATTATTCTCTACTAGGTAAAGCCTCAATAAAATCTTTACACAAAGCATCGATATTATCGTCCATACTCATGTAAGCGGCATCCGTGCTATTGCTTAAATGACCAATATTCAACAATAAGGCGGGGCAATCGGCATTCTGCAATACATAAGAATCAAAGTCTGTTATACTTGATTCAATGTTTAAGGAGGCCTCCGATTGTAGACGGCTAATTATCGCTTCACCTAAAGCGAGGCTTTCACTTTTGTATTTAGACTTAGAGCTTACCATAAAGCGCAATCCTTGCTTAGAAAGGTCTTTATTGGCATCCATGTGAACGGAAATAAATAAGTCGGGCTTTGTAGAATTGCCAATTTCTACTCTTTCCTTTAAGTCTAAAAACTCATCGGTATTACGAGTAGAAATAATGGTTAAGTCGGGATAAGCCTTCGAAATTTCTATGAGACGTTGGGTGAAATTTAGGGTGATGTCTTTTTCTGAAAGTCCTTTTTGATCGGATACATAACCTGCATCTTTTCCGCCGTGACCGGGGTCAACAACAATAATAAAAGGCTCGCTGGATTTAAAAGAAAAAGCGAGTGTTAATGCGATTAAGAGAGTAGCGAAACCGATTCTTTTCATGATAAGTTATTAAAAGTTAGTACTAAATTTCGAATGTAAGAATTTTATATTTCCCATAAAGAACGAACTACTTTGAAGAAAATAAGTAGGCCTCATTTCAGACACTAACTGTGCAAAAATATTCCCTTTGAAAACCAAGCCTTTGACTTTTTCGCATCTACCTAAAGTGTAAAGAAGCGATCTTTTATCTAATTTTGCTATCATTCTAAAATAAATAGCATAATGCAGAACGGAGCCCCAAAAACAGTCCTTCATTTAGACCTAGATAGCTTTTTTGTTTCAGTAGAGCGACTGACTAACAGCGCTTTAAACCACAAGCCTGTTTTAGTAGGCGGTACGGGCGGAAGAGGTGTGGTGGCTTCCTGCAGCTATGAAGCGCGCCGCTTTGGTGTTCACTCAGGCATGCCCATGCGCACTGCTCTTCAGCTTTGTCCCGAAGCGATTAGCATTAAAGGTGACAGCAGTCGCTACAGCAAATATTCTACTATTATTACCGATATTATTAAGGAGGAAGTGCCCCTTTTTGAAAAGCCTAGTATCGATGAATTTTACGCCGACCTTACGGGAATGGATCGCTTTTTTGGCTGCTTTAAAATGGCCACTGAAATGCGCTCCAAAATTATTAGAGAAACGGGACTGCCTATTTCCTTTGGTCTTTCCACCAATAAAACCGTGGCCAAAGTAGCAACCGGTGAAGCTAAACCGAACAACCGCTTAGAAGTATCCAGTGGTTTCGAACGTCCTTTTCTCGCGCCCTTAGCGGTGAAGAAAATTCCTATGGTGGGGCAAAAAACAGGCTTACTGTTGAATCGTATGGGCGTGCGCTATATTCATACTTTACAGGAGATGCCCATTGAATTAATGGAAAAGGCTATGGGGAAAAACGGCATTAATATTTGGCAAAAAGCCAATGGCATCGACAACAGTCCCATTATTCCTTATCAGGAAAGAAAATCCATTTCTTTAGAACGCACCTTTCAGAAGGATACCATTGATGTGCAAAAATTAGAGACCCTCATTATTGCCATGGCCGAAACCCTCGCTTTTCAGCTGAGGCAAGGCAATAAGCTTACGGCCTGTGTTACCGTTAAAATTCGTTATTCCGACTTCAATACCTATACCCTACAAAAACGCATTCCCTACAGCAGTAACGATGATGTGCTAATTGCTAGCGCTAAAGAACTCTTTAAAAAACTTTACCATCGTCGTTTATTGGTGCGCCTTATTGGCTTGCGCATGAGTCATTTAGTAGGCGGCGGTCACCAGATCAATCTCTTTGAAGACAGCGTAGAAAAAATTCGCCTTTATCAAGCCATGGATGCGATGCGCAACCGCTTTGGGCAAAATGCGGTATCACGGGCCAAAACCATGGAGTCGAAAGGACTCGGACGTGCGAATCCCTTTAATGGTATGCCCTCGGCAATAATGGCACACCGCCGGGGCTAAAGTTTAGAAACATGCTTAACAATCACAGTTATTACAGCTTAAGTTATGGTATTCTCTCGCCCAAAGAATGGATAGACTGGGCGCAGGAAAAGGAAGAAAAATCTCTGTGCCTCACCGATATTAATTGCACGGCCGGGAATATCGAGTTTATCCGCCTCGCCAAAGAAGCGGAGATTAAGCCCATTATTGGCATCGACTTTAGGAATGGCGTGGAGCAACTTTACTTAGCGCTGGCTCGCAACAGCAGTGGTTATGCCGAAATGAACCGCTTCCTTTCCCAGCATCAGGCCCAAGAAATGGCCCTTCCGGCAGAAGCGCCTTTAAAAGAAGCCTTTATTATTTATCCTTTTAATCGAGTGCCCAAACGGAGTCTTCAGGCCCACGAGTATATTGGTATTGCCCCTGAAGAGCTGAATAAACTGCGCTTTTCCGTTCTAAAAAATGAAACCGGCAAAATGGTTATGCTGCGCAGCAAAAGCTTTCGCGAGAAGCGTGACTATAATACCCATCGTCTCTTAAGAGCCATCGGAGAAAACAAACTCTTAAGTAAGCTAAAGCCCGAAGAGCAGGCTCCGCCACAATGGGGCTTACTAAGTAGTAAGGAGCTGTCTGAAAAGTACCGTGAATTTCCTGAAATCATTAGCAATACCGAGCAGCTTTTAGCCGACTGTAATCTCGATTTTGAATACAAGAATTACAGCCGCAGTAAAAACCGCCGTTACTATACCGACAGTGCCACGGGAGACCGCGAAATGATTTATTCGCTCTGTTATAACAATATTGAATACCGCTATCCCAATCCCGATAAAGAGGTTTACGAACGCCTAGAAAAGGAACTCGATGTTATTGAGAAACGTGGCTATTACAGCTATTTCCTCATTAACTGGGACATTGTAAACTACGCCCGCCGCAAGGGCTATTTTTACGTGGGGCGTGGCAGCGGTGCCAATAGTTTAGTCGCCTATATTTTACGCATCACTGATGTAGATCCGATTAAATTGGATTTATACTTCGAGCGTTTTATTAACCTATCTCGGCGGCAGCCCCCCGATTTTGATATTGACTTTTCTTGGCGCGACCGGCAAGATATTACCCGCTACATATTCGAGCGTTTTCCTAAAGCCTGCCTACTGGGTTCGCATACCACTTTTAAGTACAAGGCGATTGTGCGTGAGTTGGGAAAAGTACTGGGTTTGCCCAGCCGCGATATAGATCAGCTAAGCACCTGGCGCAAAGAGAAAGCGGAACTAGACGACATGCAGAAGCTGGTCTTAAAATACGGTCAGCGCATTGAAGGTTTTCCGCATCACCTTACTATTCACGCTAGTGGCATTCTTATTCCCCAAAATGATATTTACCAATATGGCGCTACCCTCCTACCGCCCAAAGGTTTTCCTACCACGCATTTTGATATGTATTCGGCCGAAGATATTGGGCTTTATAAGTTTGATATTTTGGGGCAAAGAGGCTTGGCGAAAATTAAGGATGCGCTGCAATTAGTAAAGCAAAATTATCCCGAAGCCAAAGATTTAGACATTCATAAAGTGCAGCCTTTTTATGAAGATGAAAAAATAAAAAGCATGCTGCGCGAAGGACAAACCATGGCCTGTTTTTACGTAGAATCGCCTGCCATGCGTGGGCTCTTGCGTAAGCTCAGGGCAGATAGCTATTTAGGTTTGGTAGCCGCCAGCTCCATTATTCGTCCGGGCGTGTCTGCCAGCGGCATGATGGCAGAATACATTAGACGTTATCGTGACCCGAAACTAAGACAGTACATCCACCCTAAGATGGGCGAAATATTAGGCGAAACCTATGGGGTAATGGTTTACCAAGAAGACGTGCTAAAAGTGGCGCATTACTTTGCGGGCCTCAGCTTAGAAGAAGCCGATGTGCTGCGCCGCGGTATGAGCTGGAAGTTTCGCGAGCGCAACGAGTTTGATAGTATTAAGGATAAGTTTTTTAGCAATTGTAATGAAAAAGGCTATCCCGCTGCCGTTACTAGCGAAGTATGGCGACAAATTGAAAGCTTTGGCAATTATGCTTTTGCCAAGGGGCACTCGGCCAGCTATGCCGTAGAAAGTTACCAAAGTCTTTACCTCAAAGCCTATTATCCGCTAGAATATATGCTAGCTACCCTGAATAATGGCGGAGGATTTTACAGTGTAGAAACCTACCTCAACGAATTTCGTTTAAACGGCGGAACGGTAGAGGCCCCTTGCATTAACCATTCTGAAATGGAGAGCACGCTCCATCAAAAGCACTTGTTTTTAGGCTTCCAGAGCTTAAAGGATTTTGAAGACCGGGTGGTGCTAAATATTTTACGAGAGAGACATCTGCAAGGGAGGTATCAAAGTCTGCACGATTTTGTGGAGCGGGTAGAAATCTCCTTGGAACAACTTATTATCCTCATTCGCATTAATGCCTTTCGCAGCATTGAGCCCGATAAGAAAAAGCTATTGTGGGAAGCACACTTTCTTTTAGGATCGGCTAAAAAATCCGCTCCCGTGAGTGACCTCTTTCGCAATGAGCCCCCCAAATTAGTAATCCCTGAGCTGGAGCATCATCAGCTAGAAAATGCGGTAGATGAAATAGAGCTGCTGGGCTTCCCCTTAAGTTCGCCCTTTCAGCTCGTGCCAAGCCTACCCGAAAATACCATTGCTGCTCAAGACATTCCTAAGAATAAAGGGCAAAGGGTACGCTTATGCGGATACCTAATTCACGTAAAAAACCTCAGCACCCGCGCCAAAGTTTCCCAGCACATGATGTTTGGCACTTTTCTAGACCAAGCCGGGCATTTTATTGACACCGTTCACTTCCCACAATCGGCTGCCGAATACCGCTTTAAGGGAAAAGGGATTTATTTAATTGAGGGAAACGTAATTGAGGATTATGACTTTTACAGTGTGGAGGTTATGTATTTAGAGCGGCTGCCTTATGTTAATTTCGAGGATGTGTGAAGTATGGAATTAACCACGGGAAGAATACCTCTGTGTACTCCGAGGAAAGCTCATTGGACTTACTACTAACCACGGAGAGTGCAAAGAAGACACAGAGAACACAAAGCAAGACTAAACGCAAAACTCTCCGTGAGCTCTGTGTAAAACTCTGTGTGCTTTGTGGTGAAAACTATTTAACCACGGAGAGCACAAAGAAGACACGGAGAACGCAAAGCATAACTAAACGCAAAACCCTCCGTGAGCCTTTAGTTTGTAACTGCTTTAAAATTGATCGAGGAAGCGATTAATTTTGAAGTGA
>CBFHVV010000040.1:0-25284 GCA_965658965.1 Croceimicrobium sp. | reverse complement strand
TATTCCTAATAATGTGTTTATTCAAAAAAGCATTATGAAGAAAGTTAATAATTAACTTGGATCTATTGAGTTCTTTCTATTTTTGTTAAATAGCTAAGTCTGAACATTATCTCATTATGAAAAATAGTAACCTAGCTCTTCTACTTGTTGTGGTTTCTCTTTGTAGTCTCAAAGCAAGCAGCCCTTTTGTTGGGATTGTGAAATTTGCTTCTTTGGAAAAAGCCCAAGAATTACTCACCGAAGAAGATGAGTTTAGCCGGAGTTGGAGTCGCTTTGATATTAATTCCCGCATGCACAAGACTAATAGCACAAAAAGTGAGCTTTTTGAAATGCTTACAAAGCAAGCACGTGCTTGGACGGAAGCTGAGGAAAATAAGATCAGGACAATTTGCACAAATGTCTCAAAGAACTTAGAAGGGCAGGGTTTTAATCTTAACCTTCCAGAAGAAATTTATTTTGTGAAAACTACTTGCCGCGAAGAGGGAGCTGCGGCTGGTTATACTCGGGCGCAGTTTATTGTTTTAAAAGAGACTCTTCTCTCACAATCGGAGGAGGACTTAGAGCACTTAGTAGTACATGAGCTTTTCCATATTTTATCTCGACATAATCCTGAGTTTAGAAAGAAGATGTATGGTCTAATCGGTTTTAAGATGATGAATACAGTTTCCTATCCTGAAAGTATTGCTGGTCATCGTATCACCAATCCTGATGCCCCTCAAACCGATAGCTATATTGCAGTTAAGGCAAATGGCAGAAAGGTAGAATGTTTAATGATACTATATGCCAAGGAAGACTATAAGCACGGGGAGTTTTTTGATTATTTAAATGTGGGTTTTCTTAGCTTGACTGGTGATTTCATCAAATCTGTAGAATACCAAGGGACTAAGCCTATTATTTACAGCATGGCTGAGGTAGATGGCTTTTACGAGCAAGTAGGTCGCAATACAAACTATATTATTCACCCGGAAGAAATTATGGCGGAAAACTTTAGCCATGCTGTTTTAAACAAGAAAAATCTGCCAAATCCGGAATTGATCGAGCAGATTAAAGTGCTTTTAAGGGAAGAGTAAAACTTTTCTCTTCCCTAAGGTTTAGGAAGGCTATAATGCATTTATACGCTTGACCATTGTTTGGTTTGGTTCTTAAAAATCATAAGCTAATTGCCTTAAGCAATGAAGCTTAGTTTTAGTACTTTTAGTGCTTAATTGGTTTTGCATGAGAACTATAACTGCGATTTTGCTATGTTTTATTTTAAACCTCGGGCTTAAAGCCCAGTGTTTGCCTCCGAGTAATTTCACTGCCAATAATATTACCAGTACTTCTATTGACATTGATCTTCAGGCCAGTGGTATGGGGCCATGGGAAGTCGAATATGGCTTGAATGGCTTTAGCCTTGGCAATGGAACTACGATCAATACCACTAATAGCATCATATCGCTTACTAATCTCCTGCCGGCTACTACCTACCGCGTATTTATTCGCAGAAGCTGTGGTGCGCTAACTAGTTCTTGGGCAAGCTTTTCCTTTACTAGCAGTTGCGGCTATGTAATTAATGCCCCTGTAACTTTTAACTTTGAAGGCGCAGTGTGGCAAAGTCCTACTAATCCAACTGGAACTGGTAACCTTGGTACTTGTTGGAATGTAAGCCCTCAAGCTAGTAATACTTTTTGGGCGGCTGGCCCTGCCCACGATACACGTCTTAATACGGGCCCATTAGGAGACCACACTTCGGGCTATGGTAAATTTATTCACCTTAATGCTTTGGGAATTTCTCAGGATTCGGTCTCTAGCATTATATCACCTGCGCTCAACTTACTGGGACTGACTAATCCTCAACTTAAATTTTGGTATCATTTGTATGGAGCTGGAATAGACTCACTTCAAGTAATGGCTCGTAATACTTCGGGTATTAATTGGGATACGCTACATACTTTTCAAGGGGAGCAACAGTTCAGTCAAGAAGAACCTTGGCTTGCGCAGATATTGTCTCTTGCTAGTTTTAAAGATAGTATTATCACTCTTCAATTTGTGGGCTATGGCAATGGCACTGCGGTGCAAATGGCAATCGACGATTTATCAATTTACGACTCAAGCGCATGTCAGGCATCTAGCTTTTTCCGCAATATTTCTCAGAATGATACATCTGTGCTATTAGACTGGGATACGGGAACAGGAGCTAGCTATACCATTGAATATGGCTTAAAAGGTTTTAGCCTAGGCACGGGAACACAGCTTTCAATTGCTTCCCCGCCTTTTCGCATAAATAATCTAGTAGCCAACACAGATTACGATTTTTATCTCCGCGATCAGTGTGGTACAGCTCAGGCCAGTAGTTGGACAGCTGCTTTGAGAGTGCAAACAGATTGCACACCACAAAGCGCCCCTTATACAGAGGACTTTGAAGGGAATGCTTGGCCAAATGGGGGATTAGAGCCTTGTTGGGATCGTTTTAATTACTTCGACTTTAAATGGAACGTCGGTCCTCCCAGTTTAAGTTATATGCAAAGTGGCCCAGGAGCTAATAATCACACTCCCGGGGGAAGTCAGTTTATCGTTGCTAATCGTCCCAATCAAAAAGGGAACGCGCGTAGCAGTGTTACCAGTCCATTAATCGACCTCAATACCATAGCAAATCCCGAATTGATTTTTTGGACTCACATGTTTGGTTTACAAATTGTAGCCTTTGATATTGCCATTGATAGCGGTGATGGCTTTAAACGAATTAAAAGAATTGTCGGTCCTCAGCAACTTTCTAAAACAGCGCCATGGACTGAACATATTATAGCTTTACCTTCCTACAGCGGAAAGACTGTGAAAGTTAAATTTACTGGCATTGCGGCTAGCAATTGGTCCTCTCTTTCGCGCATTGCCATAGATGATTTCTCTATTGCCGAGGCACTACCTTGTCGGAAGCCCACTAATCTGCAATTGGATCAAGTGGGTTTTACTTCGGCTGCCATTAGTTGGTTAAGTGGTGGGGCCACCAATTGGATTGTAAGACTACAGACTAATGGTAGTTCAAATTTACTGACAGCAAGTAGTTCCAATCCACTCTTTTTGAATCAATTGCAGGCTGGAACAGATTACACAATTTGGGTACGGGATAGCTGTGGCCCGGGGCTCGTAAGTGATTGGAGTGCTCCTTTAGATTTTAAAACGCCATGCCAGCCAGATTCTACCCCTTATTTTCAAGATTTCGAAGGCAGTCTTTTTCAAGTTCAAACATCTTGGTTTAGCACGGGAAGTCTAGACCCATGCTGGGAAAGAAGCAATGAATTAGGGGCTATTTGGCAGCCTTCGCCAGCCACAATTTTGCCAAATAATTTACTGCCTACACAAGACCATACCACCGGTAGTGGTAAATATATTGGTGGCTCTCTCTTTTTAGGGAATGGAACTAATACCGCTACATCCTTCACTTCACCACATATTGATTTAACTAATTTAAATCGTCCTGAGCTTTCTTTTTGGTATTACCTGGGTGGCTATAGCTTTTCTAGTAACCAAATTCAAGTGGAGGTAAATAACGGCACTGGGTGGCAAAATGTTACTACGATTTTTGGTCCACAGCAACTTTCCACCTCCGATGCTTGGATAGAGAAAGTGGTAGATCTTATGGCCTTTAGAAATGATACCATTCGCTTGCGCTTCCAAACTATCGGTAGTAATCTCTATGCTACTACTGCTGGGGGTATCGATGATGTTTCTATTCACAACAACCCTAACTGTTTGCCTCCCTCAAACTTAGAAGCTATAAATGTAGGTAGCACCGAAGCATCATTTCGATGGAGCACGGGGGGAGCAAATAACTGGATTGTAAAACATCGACCGCAAGGAGGAAGTTTTCAATTTCAAAGTTCAGCAGTTAACGATTCCTTTGCTTTAACTAATCTTAATCCTGGTACCACTTATGAACTATGGGTAAGAGATAGCTGCGGTCCTGATGTAAGCTCATGGTTAGGTCCAATCTTTATTATTACCGATTGTCCGCCCACCACGGTACCCTTCTACGAAAGTTTTGATGGCCCAATTTGGATAGCTGCAACAAGCGCAGTGCAAGCTGGCGAAATTGATAAATGCTGGCGCAGATCTGATAGCATTTATAAGGTTTGGCAAACTAGCACTGGAGCAAGTTCCAGCAGTTTCAGTGGTCCCTCGACTTCTCATGCGGGTACTGGAAACTACTTGATGACAGAAAAACTCTCTTCCGCTCCCTCCAATATGGGACCAAATGAGCTGCGCAGTCCTGTTATTGTCAATTTTGGATTGCAACAACCCGAATTAAACTTTTGGTATCACATGTATGGTCCGCAAATCCAAAAGCTTTTAGTTTATATCGAATATCAAGATGATTCTCGGCAACTTATCGATTCTCTAATCGGGCAACAACAAAACACTAAAAACGCTGCTTGGATGCAGCGTAGCATCTCACTTTCGACTTTTCAAGGTGATACTTTTAAAATTGTTTTTGCAGCCATCAATGGAAATGGACAGGGGAAAGCAAATATAGCCATTGATGATGTAGAAATTATTGACAGAACTTGTAATGATCCGCTTGGCTTAAACGCTACAGGCATTACCACTAATTCAGCTATTCTTAATTGGATTTCTGGCAGTGCTCATAGTAGTATTGAATTTGGCTTAGCCGGATTTAATTTAGGCTCTGGTACCAGGCTAAATGGTTTAAGCTCTTCTTACAGCCTAATTGGTTTGCAGGCTTTTACTGCTTATGAGTTTTATGTGCAAGATAGTTGTAGAAACAGCAAAAGCGGTTGGGCAGGGCCCTATGCCTTCACTACAAATTGTTCTGCGCCCCTAGCAGATTTTAGTCATCAAGATAGCAGCCTTAGTCTTAGTTTTGATGCTTCAGCATCGGTGGGATCAGCACTTAGTTACAGCTGGGATTTTGGCGATGGAAATAACGCCACTGGCTTAAGCCCCAACCATACTTATTTAAGCGGAGGTGTTTATACGGTTCGCTTAATTACCACTGATACCTGTGGTTTAAAAGACACCTTGCTAAAGAGTATTCAGGTGTGTGAGGCTCCTCAATCTGTAATTAATTACAGCAGAACGGGCCTGACGGTAAACTTTAACGGCCAATCATCTTCAGGCGCATCGCAGTATTTTTGGGATTTTGGTTTAGCAGGCAACGCAATTGTAGATACGCCTCAGATAAGCTTTCCAGCAAGAGGCACTTACACGATTAGCTTGGTTGTTACGAACGACTGTGGTCTAAGCGATACAACCACAATCCAAATCTTAATTTGTGATAAACCTTCCGCTTCCTTTACCACTAGCACTAGTACCTTCTCCAATATTTTAATTGCTAATTTCGATGGAACGGCTTCTACTTTTGCCGATTCATACTTTTGGGATTTCGGCGATGGCAGTGTAGACTCGACTACTTTAACGCCCACTCACATTTACCCCACCAATAGTTTAAATTACCTCACTCGACTGATCATCAAAGCCGATTGTGGATTGTCTGATACCTTGGCTTATCCTTTAAGTGGTCCTATTTCTTTAACAGAAGATGAGCAGACCCAAATTTCAGTGTACCCAAATCCGGCTGAGGATAGGTTAATGGTGGTTTTTGAAAATCAACAAATGCATCCTTCGGAACTCTTGTGGTTCGATACGAGTGGTAAGCAATATCAAGTGCCACTACTCTCTAAATCAGAGCAAGAGTATCAATTTGATGTTTCTGCTTTAGCCTCTGGCGACTACCTTTTAATTGTGAAAATGCCTCAGTCAAAGGCGCTTAAAATAACCATTAAGTAAGCTAGAAATTTGGGGAGCACGCTAAGAGGAAGTAGAAACTTAGGAAGCTTTATTTCGGCTTTTAATTATTCGGGTTCTTTATAGAATTTCTGGTCTGCAACTGGCTTTAATTTCGTGCTTAGGCAGATGTGCAGAGCTAATACTAATCCCATTAAGAAATATATTCACTTCAAGTGTTGATATTCATTGCGGATATTGAATATTTATGGTGTTTTAGGGCTGTTGCTAAACATAAATTTTATGTTAAAATGTGTGATAGGCAAAAGTTTGGTCATAAAAAAAACCTAGACAGTGCTTAGCATTAAACACCGTCTAGGATTTCACTTTGTATATAATACTGCCTTATTGGTCTTGCTTCAACCAGCGTAGTTTTTCGGTGTGATTTTCTTTCTCGACATGAATAATATAAACACCATTGTTTAATTCAATCGCATCTACCGTAGTGCGCAAACCATTTACATCTTTAGCCAATACCAACTGACCAGTAGTGTTGTAAACCTTTAGATTATGAATGAATGTTTCACTCTCTATAGTAACCAAGCTTTTACCAGGATTGGGGTAAACCTTAGTGCTACTGATTTTAGCTTCATTTAAGCCGATAGTTGAAGCGTCGCCAAAAACATTGTCAAAGTAAATTACCTGGTCAGAACCCCTAGTCTGAAAGTCAGGGAAAATTACCACCTGATCATAATCTGGGCTTAAGCCAATGTGTGCTGAAAAGTCAAAGGTGAGTTGTTCCCACTCATTAATTTTGGTGTTAGCTACTAGTATTTCGCCTAAGGACCAGCTATCAGGGCGAACCAGCTTAATACCAACATCACTAATTTCTGATTTCCAGACCATGATACGAATAAGGTAATTACCACTATCAATGGCAAAGGAACCGGTTCCAGCACCGTGTAAGCTTTCGCAACCAGCCCAAGGCTGTCCTGCTTGTAGAGCGGTAAATTTTGCTACCGTGGCTGAGGTATTTATACCGCTAGGGTCTGGGTTAGGGATTATCTCCAAAGCCGGATTGCTATCATTTTCAAAAACAGCCCAGGCCCAGCTGCCACCTTCACCATTCGCTTCAAAATCAATGGGCCCGTTCTGTGCTAGTGCAAAAAGCGGTAGGGCCAGAGTTAAAATCGTCTTAGTAATTTTATGCATAAATAATTGTTTAAACGCCCTCGTAGTTGAGAATGTTATGGTAAATATAACTATAAGCCTCTAATAGACAAGTTTTTATTTAGTAGTATTTGCTAGTGATCGCTTCCTGTTTTTTGTAGTGATAAGGGAGTCGGTATCTTTTTAATCTCTCAGTTTGTAAATTGTAAAGTGATGTTAATCAGGATTCTGTGTTTTAATTCTTCTTTTTCCATTAGTACTTATAGCAGAGAGGTGAGTCTATTTTCTTAAGAGTTCTGAGCGAAAACAAGAAGTTGGATAAAATTTATCAGGTAACTTTTCTTATAGTTAAATTAACTAAAAGCAATTTTCTTTAGCTTGCACAAGATTTGTTTGTTGAAAGATTGGTGAATTCTAATGTGGCCTTGACCAAAAAACAGGATTCTGTATAATTAACGAGAAGGCGATACTACGTCTCAAATTACCTTAAAAAGAGGATGAAAAAAATTTTGCTTTCCCTTAGTTTGCTACTTTGCCAGCTGCTTAGTGCACAGAGCTTACCTTTTGATTTCGAAAGTACTTCGGCTAATCCGGCTTTCGTTGATTTTGACGGAGGAGTAGCCAGTATTATAGGCAATCCACAAGTTACTGGCCTAAATACCAGCGGTTCTGTAGCCAGAATTGTAAGGAATGGCGGTGCAATTTGGGCAGGTAGTAAAGTGGTTTTAGCATCCAATCTAAGCTTCTCCATCCTCACTAAAATTACCATGAAAGTATATACTACTGCCCCGGTTGGCACGATAGTAAAGTTAAAGCTCGAAGGAAATGGCCCATCGGTAGAGGTGGATGCTTTTACCACTGCTTCTGGTTCGTGGGAAACCCTAGAATGGATTTTTATCGGAACTCCTAGCTACTTGAATGAACTTGTTTTTATGTTTGATTTTGGAAATGTAGGGAACGGTAGCGCGAATTCTACTTTCTACTTTGATGACGTGGAACAAGTAGCAGGTCCAACTGCACCTCAATTATTAACTCTTCCCATCGATTTTGAATCGGGGATGCTTGATACAGATTTTTTAAACTTTTCTGGAGGTATGGCCAACATCATTGCTAACCCCGTTAAAAGTGGCATTAACAATAGCGATTCAGTAGCTCAGCTAGTGCGCAATCCTGGAGATATATGGGCAGGGAGTAAGATCTTTCTGAGTGATACTATAGATCTATCGAGTATGTGGCATTTATCCATGAAGTTTTATACCACCGCACCCGTGGGTACAAGAATTAAGTTACAGCTAGAAGAGCCACGAGGGACTTATAGTTTAGATGTTCTTACTACCGTATCGGGAGCATGGGAAACGCTAAATTGGAATTTTTATGGTCAGTCTGGCCCTTATGATAGAATTGCATTTCTTTTCGACTTTGGACAGATTGGCGATGGTAGTGCAAGTTCCACTTTTCTTTTTGATGATATTGAGCAATTAAGCGGGCCAGCGCCAAGTCCTCCAGTGCCGGCAGCTATGCCAATAGACTTCGAATCAAGCGTTCAAAGCTCCGACTTCATCAATCAATTTGGAGCTTATACCACTATAGTTGCCAATCCAGCACCTAACGGAATAAACACTAGTGCTACCGTGGCTCAATTTTTAAAAAGTGGCGGACAGGTTTGGGCGCGTAGCCTCTTGCCGCTGACAGCTTATTTAGATTTTTCCAATTTAAGCGCCATTACCATGAAAGTCTATACCGATGCTCCGGTGGGGACCACGCTTAAATTAAAAGTAGAAAGTACAAGCTCCGGTGCGGCTAACGAAAAAGATGTACTTACCACCGTTTCTGGGGCCTGGGCTACTTATACATGGGATTTTAGCGGCGATCCACCCGTTTATAATGTATTGACCTTTATGTATGGTTACGGTGTGGTGGGTGATGCTTCACCTAGCTCAACCTTTTACATTGACGATATTGTACAGACTAACAGCAGTGGCTCGGTGGATATAGATAACTTTAGCCTTTCGGACGACTTTAAGGTTTTTCCCAACCCTGCGAGGCATTACCTCACAATAAGTTCGGAGAGCGAAGCCCTTCAATCAATTAGGCTTTATGATTTATTAGGAAGTCTTGTTTATGAGACTGAGGCTAAGGCTTCACGCTTTACCATAAATACTAAAAGATTAAAGAGTGGTATTTACCTATTGCAGGTGAAAACTAATACTGGCGAAAGTTGCCTAAAGGTGATCATTGAGTAAAAGCCTAATATCCTGCTCTTTAATCGGTCTAAGAAATTACTCCCTTTAAACTTTACTGCTACTAACAGGGAAGTTTAAAGGGTTTTTATTTAATGCGCCTGTTCCAAAAGACTAAAGAGGTATTTCTAATGCGAGTTGTAAATTTTGGGAGCAAGCAAATAACTAAAGTAATTCATAGGACTTAGTCTAAAAACTCGGCCACATAGTCTATTTTCTGCTTGCGCTCAAAGTCATAAAGGCAAAGGCGACGCAGATTGTAGTAGTTATTCCAAAAGCGTTGCAGTTCTAAAATGTAGGATTGCTTTGCACCGTCTTTTTCGCTTTGCGCAATATTTATATCTGTAATACTAATTTTACCGGTAAGATAACGCTGTCGGGCTACTTCATAGCGCTTTTGTGCCACCGTATCAGCTTTAGCAGCGATTCTTAAACGTTGATACTGTGCATTGAACTGCATTACCTGAAGAAATATTTCTTGCTCAAAATTTACTTCATCCTGCTGAATGTTAACTTCGGCTAGTTCGCGATTAGCTTTGGCGCGGCGCACTTGAGAGCGAGCTTGTCCCCAATCTACAATTGGAATATTTACACCAACAACGATATTCTGTTGCCGCATGAAAGGGTCAGCGTAAACCGTTTCAAAATCATTGGCTTGGCGCGATAGTCCAAAATTAGCACTAAGGTTGAAATTGTAATTGGTGTTACCGCGTGCCTGCGCTACTTGCTGATCTGCTTCTAAGCGCCGGCGACGAAACTCTAAAACAACGGAGCGGTTAGTGCGGGCTTCAGCCAAAGCAGTGGGAAGATCAACCTCAATCTGTGGAACTTCAGCAGGAATGTTAAGATCAAGGTCTTGATCGGTAGGAATATTTAAAAAGCGTTTTAAGTTTTGCGCGGCAACTTCATAATTTAAAGTGGCATTGGTTAGAGCATTCTCGGCATTCAATAGGTTAAGTTCAATTTGCAGAAGATCATTCTCTGCAATTTTCCCCAAATTATAGCGCCCTTTTGAAATCTTATAAATAGTGTCATTGTTCTTTAAATTCTTCTCAGCAATCTGTTTGCTAATTGCAGCACTAAGGGCACGGAAATAAAGAGTGGTAGTCTCGTTGGCGATGTTTTCGAGATCTTCGGTATAAGCTCGTTGCGATTCTTCGAAAGCGATGGGCTGTATTTTTTTATTCCACTTTATATCATTGTATAAAAACATGGGCTGGAAATAGCTCAGTGAAATAGGGGTAGAGAAGTAGTTGATTCGGTTAGTGGGGCTGTAAACATTGCTGCGTTGCAAACTGGAAATCAAGGAAAGTCTACCGCCCGTTAAAGCAACGTTTTGATCGATAGATAAGCTTGAGCTTAAAAATAACTGTTCTCTTTCTGCAAAGCCAAAAGTTCCATCATCTAAGGTAACTACTTCAATGGCACTAGAGTAATTGGGCAGTGAACCACTTAAGTTTAGCTGCGGTAATAAACTAGCTCTAAATTGTCGGTAATTCCAGTATCGGTTTTCGGCTAAGTTTATCGCACGAAAGTAGGAGGGCGAAGTCTTTTGGGCTGATTGAATAGCTTCTTTTAAACTTAACTCTTGACCTTGACCCATCAGGCAAGAGCCAAATAGGCATAAAAGGGCAAGGATAAAATTTTTATTCATAGCGGAGTGATTCTACGGGGTTTTTCTCGGCCGCCTTGCGAGCAGGTGATAGTCCGAAAATTAAACCAGTTACAGAGGCTACTCCAAAAGATAAAAGAATGGAGTAAGCACTAACAATGGTTTCGATATTGGCAAAGGTGGAGACCAGATAGGAAGCGAGTAGTCCGAGTAGGACTCCAATAGTGCCTCCGCTTAAACTGATTAGCAAAGCCTCCATTAAAAATTGTTGGATAATGTCTTGCTTCTTGGCTCCAATGGCTAAGCGCGTTCCAATTTCTCGTGTCCGTTCTAAAACCGAAGCCAACATAATATTCATAATTCCAATACCGCCCACCAAGAGGGAGATACCAGCAATGGCACTTAAAACTAAATTGAAAATATCTTTGGTGCGCTGTTGCTGCTCCAGTAATTGCTGAGGAATGATAACTTCAAAATCAACCACTTCATTGTGCTTCCTTTTTAAAAGCCGGCTAATAACCGAAGCGGTACTACCTAAATACTCACTATCCTCCACCTGCACCACTAAACGATCAATTTGGTGGTAATTATTAAAGCTGCGTACTTCCGCCTCTTCATCATCACTAAATCGCATTGACCCCCCGCTTTCTTCGCGCAATTTAGCACGATCGATATATCTACTTAAAATTGTGTTGATAGGTGCGTAGATATCCATATTATAATCGCGGATGCCGAGGTTTTCTTGAGCTTTGCTGCTTAATGTTATTCCTTTGGTAATACCAATAATTGTGAGCCACTGCTTTCCTACTTTAATTTTCTGTCCCAGCGCCTTGGTGCCGGGGAAAAGCTTCTTTTTAATTCCGCTCCCGATAATGCAAACGGCTTCTTTGTTTTCACTGTGTGCTTCGCTAAAAAGTTGGCCACTTTTTAGTTCAATATTGGATACTTCAAAATAGGCAGGCTTAATACCGATGAGCTTTGCGGTGCGGCGACGACCAGCATTGATAACATAAGTGTCGATTACAATTTCGGGACTAATTGCTTTAATCGTAGGTAAAACCGTCATGATACTTTTTGCGTCTTTAAGGTCGAGGCCTTTGGAAAAAAGTTTTTTCTCTTTCTGCGCACTTTGTTCTTGCCCTATTTCCGACTCACTCTGTTCAACAATAGGTTTTACCTCGATATTGTTGACACCGACTAATTCTATTTGCTTGAGGATTTCTACTTGGGCTCCTTTACCAATTGCAAGCATGGTAATTACCGCGGCCACACCAAAAATAATTCCCAGTGCCGTAAGTATTGAGCGTACCTTATTGGCCAAGATGGCTTCAAAGGCGATGCCTAAGTTTATGAGAATGCGCTCCATTTAGGAAGCACTTAGTAGGGTGATCTCAGTCTCTAGGGCAGAACTTGGTTCGGTAAGAAAAACTTCATCTGCTTCTTTTAGACCCTCTTCAATTACTGCGAACTCATCGTTGCTTGCACCAATTTTAACTTCTTGTTTACTAATGCCAACACCATCTTTGCGATAAACAAAGGTTATTCCTTCTTGATTAAAAATAGCTTCAAGCGGTACTTGTAACACTTGCTCTAAGGTCTTCGTGATTATTTCATTACTTGTGGTCATTCCCGGACGGTAGGTACTATCACTTTCGTTTACCCCGATAATTATTTCAAAAACCTTTGAATCCGAGTCTTCGCGATCTTCACCAACATTGGCTACATCAATCACTTCTCCCGTAAGGGATGCATCAGGAAAAGCATCTAAGCCTAAGATTACTTTTTGTCCTTGTTTTACTTTGCGGATATCTACCTCGTTAATATAAGTTTTACTCTGCATCTCGCTAAGATCGGGTAGGGTGGCAACGCCTGGGTCCCAAGGTGAGATGGTGGAGCCTGTTTTACGTTTTCGTCCGCCCCATTCGCGTTTATAAATTACCATTCCTTTTTTAGGAGCGATAATGCGGAACTCTTTTTCCAGCTCTTGCAAGTTTGATAATTTGCTGCGTGTTTGAGCCAGGGTCGCACCCGCTTCTACCATTTTGGCGCGACTTTGCTTCTGCTTAATGATGTAATTGTCTTTGCTCTGATCTAAGCTTTGCTCAAGTTTTTCTAAGTCTAGTTTTAGCCTTTGAATAGTTGCAGGTGGTTCGTAGATACTCTGCTCTATTTCAATTTTTTTCTGCTTAATGTCAAATACCAAGGACTCTAATTCGCTGCGTTTTTCACGCATTTCTAGGGTAGTGTCTAATTGCGTTTGAGTATAAATACTCTGTGCTTTATCGAATTCGGTAAGCAAGTCATTAAGTTTAGAACTCAATTCTGTTTTATCTAACTGAGCTACAAAGTCACCCTTTTCTACATAAGTGCCTTCCGCCACTAAATCAGATATTTTAATGTTATAGAGCCCGTATTGACGAGAATTACTGGGGCCGTTGATATCTTCCGAATTTTCGGCCATTAGCTCTCCAGAGCTAGTAACTAAGTCTTTAAAATCGGCAACAAAGGCGGTAGTTGTGATATCGCGTTCTTGATTGTCATCGCCCTGCAGACCAAACCAGGCTGCAAGAATAATAAGGATGGTAGCGACGAGAGCAATAGATTGATTTCGTTTCAAGGAGTGTGTTTTTTCAGAGTGTGCGCTAAGATAAGTAAAAATAAGAGCGTTCTAGTGGCATTTCTTGCTCGACTAGTAATCGTTCTCTTACTGCTTAGGCCAAGCGTCCACACCATTCACATAGGCATCAATAACCTTTAAGCGTAAAGCGTTCTCATCGCCTGCAAAGCCTTTTAAATCTTCATAGTTAATCAGATGATTATAGGCTCTTTGAAATTTAGAAGCAAGAGGGAAATAGGACCAATGCCATTTTTCCTCACGATAGCCTTGCTCACGATAATCATTATAGGCAATATAAGGTTGATAAAAGCCAAATTCGGCTGCATGAGTTTTTAGCCATTGATATACCTTAAGTCCTTCACCACTTTCGAAATAGCTGTTCTCTAAAGCATTTAAATCGAAATCGGTGCCCCAGTGATGGCGACTGGTGCCGGGCATGGAGCTATACTGTAAGATGCGTTCGGCCCGAGAATTTTCTTCACCACCAAAGCTGTTCCACTTGCGATTCCAAATGCCACTTTGATAAGAACGATTTCTCGTAGCGGAGACAATAATTAAGGAGATATCGTCCTTTCTAGCGGCCTTCCACATATCTTTAAAAGCATCATAAACTTCATCGCGCAAGTAAGCACTACTTTTAGTGGTGTATTTGGAACGAAGTTTTTTAAAGTCGTGATGACGAGCGGGGTTGATGTCTCCGAGTAAATCGCTTTTGGAATAACGAGGCGGCTCCTTAAAGCTATAATTAGCAAAAGAGCTTAAGAGTAACACCAATGCAAGCCAGCTCGCTTTCCGCATATTATTTTATCAAGGCATTTAGGGTTTTACTCGGGCGCATGGCGGCACGCACAAGATCTTCCTTAGGGTAGTAATAGCCCTCAATATTAATGGGGCTCCCTTGTGCATCTAATAATTCCTTTACAATCGTCTCTTCATTAGCTAGCATTTCTGCAGCCAATGGAGTAAAATAAGCACGCAGGTCGAGGTCTTTATTTTGCTGGGCTAATGCGTCTGCCCAGTACATACAAAGGTAAAAGTGACTACCGCGGTTATCTATTTCCTTCACTTTACGTGATGGAGATTTGTTTTCGTCTAAATACTTGCTCGTAGCTTCATCTAAGGTTTCTGCTAAAACGGAAGCTTTAGGATTTTGGCTATTAAAACCCAAGTGATCTAGTGAAGCTGCGAGAGCTAAAAATTCACCTAAAGAATCCCAGCGTAAATGGCCTTCTTCCACAAATTGCTGTACGTGCTTTGGAGCAGAACCACCCGCACCTGTTTCAAAAAGCCCACCGCCATTCATTAGAGGAACGATACTGAGCATTTTTGCACTGGTACCTACTTCTAAAATAGGGAATAAATCGGTAAGATAATCGCGCAAGACGTTTCCGGTAACAGAAATAGTATCCTTACCTTCTTTCGCTCTTTTTAAGCTAAAATTAGTTGCTTCTTCTGGTGATAGTATGGGTAATTCCAGTCCCTCGGTATTGTGGTCTTTTAAGTAGAGGTTTACTTTTTCACGTAACTGATTGTCGTGAGCACGGTTTTCATCTAACCAAAATACAGCAGGAGTTCCCGTAGCTTTAGCTCGGTTTACTGCTAATTTTACCCAGTCTCTAATAGGTGCATCTTTAACCTGGCACATGCGCCAGATATCTCCTTTTTCTACTTGGTGCTCCATCCACACTTTCCCCGACTGATCTACCACCTGCATAGTCCCATTTGCCGGCACCTCAAAGGTTTTATCATGCGATCCGTATTCTTCAGCCTTTTGAGCCATCAAACCTACATTACTTACGCTCCCCATGGTCGTAGGGTCAAAAGCCCCATTTTCGCGACAGAAGTCTATTGTTTTTTGATAAACACCCGCATAAGATCGATCAGGGATTATTGCCTTTGTATCCTGTGACTGATCATGTTTATTCCACATTTGACCAGAGGTTCTGATCATAGCGGGCATCGAGGCATCGATTATCACATCATTTGGAGCATGAAGATTGGTAATACCTTTATGCGAATTAACCATGGCTAAATCTGGGCCATCCGCATAGCATGCTTGAATATCGGCTTCTATTTCTTTTTGCTTGTCTTGATCTAATTTTGCGATAGCATTAATCAGCACTGCTAAGCCATTGTTAGGGTTTACTCCTAATTGACTAAGCGTGTCTCCATGTTTTTCAAATACTGGTTTGAAAAAGGCTTTTACAAAATGCCCGAAGATTATCGGATCTGACACCTTCATCATCGTAGCTTTCAAGTGTACCGAAAAAAGTACACCTTTAGCTTTCGCATCAGCAATCTGCTGGTGAATAAAGCTGTGAAGGGCAGAGACACTAAGAAAGGAAGAGTCGATAATCTCACCTTCCTGCAGATGAATACCTTCTTTTAATAAAGTTGTCTCCCCAGACGCATTGATATGCTGGATGTTAACTGTGGTTTCATTCGGAAGACAAACTGATTTTTCACTCGCATAAAAGTCTCCTTCCTGCATGCTCGCCACATGTGAAAGAGAGTTTTTGGACCATTGGCCCATCGAATGAGGATGTTTTTTTGCGTACTCTTTTACTGCCTTAGGAGCACGACGATCAGAATTACCTTCGCGTAATACTGGGTTCACGGCACTACCTTTTACGGAGTCGTAACGGCGTTTAAATTCTTTTTCCTCTTTACTAGTCGGGCTATCAGGATAGTCTGGAAGATTATAACCTTGGCTTTGTAATTCGGCAATTGCCGCTTTTAATTGGGGCAATGATGCACTAATATTGGGAAGCTTGATAATGTTTGCCTCTGGGCTTTTCGCGATTTCCCCCAGTTCCGCTAAGTGATCATCAACTTTTTGATCTTCTTCTAGTCGATCCGAGAATAGGGCTAAAATTCTAGCTGCCAATGAAATATCTCTGGTCTCAACGTCAATTTGGGCCGCTTTGGCGAAACTCTCTACCAAGGGTAAAAAAGAGCGGGTTGCTAAAGCAGGTGCTTCATCAGTAAGGGTGTAGATGATTTTCATTTTGTCGGACATAGATATTTATTCTCGATTTAACTATAATTTTTCCGCAAGGAAGCGGGACGTAAACGGCCAGCAAATGAGAGGTGAGGCTAAAGCTATTGGTCGTTTAAACGGGGTGCAAAATTAAGAATTTTATCGGGAATCTGGAATGAAAAAAGCTATTGATTTGCTAATTAGGTATATACTAATTAGTCTTTAGTGCGACTTCTTATCATTGCAAATCAGCTACCTGAACTTATCTTAGAAGCGACTTTTAGTGACTTAATTACCCCATTGGCAATTATTTGATTTCCAAATTTAAGTCGGTGCGTAATTGCTCCAGTAGGGGATTCTTTTCTAGTAGGTATTGGTACTTTTCTTGGGGGGAATAAGGTTCCAGTTTCTGAGTGCCTTCCACTATTTTTATGGAAATGCTAAGGGCATAATTATTCAGCTTTTCACGTAAAAAGAAGAGCAAGTCGCGTTTTATTGCATTAAAGCTTTGCTCCTGAATATTATTATCTAATGTTAATGTCACCTGTGACCCATCTACCGCCAAGGGCTTATCGCTTAAAGTAGCGAGGGTTACTCTCTGCCTTTCTGCTTTTGCTTTTTCTAAAAATAAGAGCCACGCTTTTTGCAAATTTTCAAGGTCAAAAACATCCTGAGGCTTGCCTACCACCGGGGCATCTAGATCTTCTTCTTCTGCGTCTCCCTCTTTTTTGCCTAGGGGACTTTTACCTTCTAAAGTTTGAGAAATTGAAAAAGCAGATTTTCTCTTTAAGGCAGTAGGAGCAGAGGCTTTTGGCTTTTCTATAGCTTTAGTAGTCAGATTATCAGTACTACTGGCTCCGTTCTTGGCTAATTGGGTAGTGGGCTTAAGATCTTGGTCTTTCGGGGCACTTTCCTTTGCTGGGCTAGCTGCTTTTTCTTCACCCTTTACGGGAGATGCGCTCTGAGCAGCAGTATTTTTAGCTGTCTTGGCATTCCTGTCGGGGTGGTGCGCGGAAGCCTCTTGTTCTAGTTTAGGCTTTTTTTTTTCGCCTGGATTAGTCAATTTACTCCAAGTGGCGGCTAGTTCCATTAAAAGCAACTCCACTAAAAGCCGCGAATTGCTGCTACTTTTATAGCGAACATCCGCTTCAGAGATAATTTTTAAAGCGCGCAAGAGAAACGAAGCATTTACTGCTTTCGCTTGGCTTTCATAACGACTCTGCACTTCTTTACCCACCTCCAGAAGTTTTAAGGTGCTGGGGTTTTGGCAAACCAACAGATCACGACAGTGGGCTGCTAGGCCATTGATATAGATGTGGCCATCAAAGCCATTTTCTAAAATCTCATCGAATATCGTAAAAAGGCCAGCTTTGTCGTCCTTCAAAACCAAGTCCAGGCTGCGGAAATAATAGTCGTAGTCTAAAACTCTTAAGTTATCAATTACATCCTGATAGCTTATGGAAGAACCTGAATAAGAAGCAATACGGTCAAAAATTGATAGAGCATCTCTTAGTGCGCCATCTGCCTTTTGAGCGATAATGCGCAAAGCCTGTTCTTCCGTTTGAATATTTTCTTTTTCTGCAACCTTTTGTAGGTGCTTAATTATGTCTTCTACCGATATTCGCTTAAAATCATAAATCTGGCAGCGACTTAAAATGGTAGGGATAATTTTGTGTTTCTCGGTCGTCGCCAAGATGAATATGGCATGTTTGGGCGGTTCTTCTAATGTTTTAAGAAAAGCATTAAAAGCCTGTTGCGAGAGCATGTGCACCTCATCAATAATGTATACCTTATACTTACCCCGCTGCGGGGCAAAGCGTACCTGATCGATTAGGCTCCGAATATCGTCGACCGAATTGTTCGATGCCGCATCCAATTCAAAGATATTGAAGGAATAATCGTCATCTCCAGATTCATGATCATCCGCATTAATTAATTTCGCCAAAATACGAGCGCTAGTTGTTTTGCCAACACCTCGCGGGCCAGTAAACAAAAGGGCTTGCGCCAGATGATTATTCTGAATGGCATTAAAGAGTGTGTTGGTAACGTGACTTTGACCAACAACTTCGTCGAATACTTGCGGACGATATTTACGAGCGGAGACGATATAATTTTCCATCGCCACAAATATAGGAAGCTAGCTTTAAGCTGCGAGGGCTTGATAGAGAAAAGAATTAACAGCAAAAAGCAATTTTCTTAGAAGAGAACTTTATTGGTAGTTAATATTTCTCTACTTTTGCACTCCTTTTTAGAAAAGGTTCAAATATTTAATAATTAATTGTTTAACTAGATGAATCAATACGAATCCGTTTTCATCATGCATCCCGTCTTATCTGAAGATCAGGTAAGGGAAACGGTAGAAAAATTCAAAGGCTTTATTGAAGCCAAAGGTGGTTCAATTCTTCAAGAAGAGAATTGGGGCCTTAAGAAATTAGCCTATCCTATTCAAAGTAAGCGTAGTGGCTTCTATCACTTGTTAGAGTTTCAAGTGGCAGGAGAAATGATTGCACCTTTAGAAGTAGAAATGAAACGTGACGAGCGTATCATGCGTTTTATGAATCTTGCCATGGACAAGCACCATGTAGATTACGCAAAAGTGCGTCGCTCGAAATTACAAACTTCGAAGTAACCTTTAATAGAATTAGAAAATGGCAGAATTAGATACAGGATCGAATCAATCAGAAATTCGTTACCTACAACCACTAAAAATTGATACTGGCCAAAGAGTTAAGTATTGTCGTTTCCGTCGCTACGGAATTAAATATGTAGATTATAAGGACACCGAATTTTTAGGTCAGTTCTTAAACGAGCAAGGTAAAATTTTACCACGCCGTATTACTGGTACTTCGTTAAAGTATCAGCGTAAAGTGGCTACCGCTATTAAGCGTGCGCGTCACATTGCAATTTTACCATACGTAACAGATAACCTTAAATAAGCAGAAATTATGGAAGTTATCCTGAAACAAGACGTTGACCATTTAGGTTACAAAGACGACGTAGTGACTGTGAAAAATGGTTACGGTCGTAACTACTTATTACCACAAGGACACGCTGAATTAGCGACTCCTTCTGCTAAAAAAGTATTGGCTGAGAACATTAAGCAACGCATGCACAAAGAGGTGAAAGCTATCGAAGATGCGAAGAAAACTGCGGAAGCTTTAAATGCTCTAGAAATTAAGATGATCGCAAAAGTAGGTAAGGGCAATAAATTGTTCGGATCTATTAATAACGCCGACTTAGCCGATGAACTAGCGAAAGCTGGTCACAAAATCGATCGCAAGTACATCGTTATTCAAGGTGGTACTGTAAAAGCTACTGGTCCTTACAGCGCAAACATTCGTCTTCACCGCGAGGTGAACGTTACTTTAAACTTTGAAGTAATTGGCGAATTAGCTAAAAAATAAGTCATAGACTATATTTCAATACTAATTAGGCCCTCGTTTGAGGGTCTTTTTTTTTGTCTAGAATTGAGACCGCTGCGCTGTGAGATTTGGGTATTGATATGGGATGGCGGTAATGATTGACGTTTTTTCTTCGAAAGGTAATTCGGTTGTAACCGTTTTTCAAAGGAAGAAGATTCCGAACTAAATTCGGAATGACGGTCTGGGTGGGTTATTCCGACCTTAAAATCTACGGGGAACACAGTCATCCTGAGAGAGGAGTTTTCCGCGGGTAAACCAAGAAGATTTGATGACATGTAGCCCGGAATCATATAAACGAAGACTCATATTACAATTTAGTCTGATTCGTTATTAGTAGGTTATCCGGCCTCAATTACGATCGCCAAAAATCAAAATGAAAGGCTTAGTGAGTTGGGAGCCGAAGAGCGCAGCGATGAGCCCACAAACTCCCATAAAAATAAACAACTCGTTTGTAACATAGCGACGTGAGGAACCGAGGAACAAAGTGACGAGCTCACGAACTCCTCTGGAAGAGGATAAGCGTTCGTAACTCGCCCACCGAGCTTGCCTTTTATAAAGATTTTTGAAGAGAGGAATTGGAGCCTTGATTTTTTTGGTTCTTTTTTGATCAAGCAAAAAACGAACGACATAACATATTGATAATCATATTTTTGACGAGGAATAGGATTAAGAAAACGGATGAAAAATTTAATCTGTCATGGGTAAGCCGTTTCTGGATACTGTTAATTTATAACAAAATGCTTAGTCTATCCAAGACAAAGCATTATTAAGTTTTTTGTGACTTCTTATTCAAAGGCCAAACTTGTGTCATTGATTACATGGTTGACCCCATCTTCTAGTAAGCTAATTAATTCAGCATCCATAAATTCATAGTCGTCAGGAATGTGGAGGATTTCAATCTCGGGCATTTCAACTAGCGGATAGCTTCCGCCGTTCTACTGCGGCGTTTATTTTGTTCGCAAATCAAAAAAAGATAGATAACTTTCCGTTGCCGATTGCTCTGGGTTAAAGCTAGATTAACTTAAAAATTGAAACCAAAATTAAGAAAAGGTCTAAATGCGGGTTTCAAGTTCACTTCACTTCCGTTTACTTTGCCTAGAAAATGACTAAACTCCCCTCCTAAACCAAGGAAATAGCGATCTTCTTTTCCAAAATTATAGCGATAAAACAAGGAGTAGTTAAAAGAATTATAGTCGTTGAAAACAGTATATTCAACTGGCTCTAAACCTTCGAAAAAAGGCCTTTTTATAAATTCAAATTTATAGGCATAGCCTAAATTAACACCAACCTGATGGGTAGAACCATAACTTAAGGAGGTGAACACGGGAATTGCATTATAACCAAGAGACAAGTCTAGACTTCCAAGGCCACTAGAGAAGCCGCTGCCAAAACTTAACTCCCAATTTTTGTTTTCAAAAGGATGGAACAAATATGAATATGTCACCCCAGTCCAAGTGCTATGCTGCAGAGCAGATAAGGTTAGACGATGATTACTGCTTTGTTGCGCAGATACGGCGTGAATTGAAATTAAAAGTAGCAATGTGAAAAATGATCTTTTCATAGATATAATTTACAAATGATTAATATTAGTTAAGATTTAATTAGGATGTTTCTATCTCAATAAAGTCAACGATCCCCTGATTTTATCCTCCACAAACAAACCTTGTTCATTAAGGCCTCGGTAATAGATTTTCAGAACGTAAACACCAGGCAGGGCACCTTCACCATTCCAGCCATGCTCTGGGTCTTTGGTTTCAAACACCACCTGCCCCCAACGATTGGCAATAAGCATAGAATATTCTTCAAAATTGCATTTGGAAACAGGCTTGAAAATATCATTCAGGCCATCCCCATTAGGCGTAAAAGCATTGGGTAGATGAAACTTGCAGACGCATCGCTCAAACTCTATTTGAATAGAATCAACAATGGGCCCACATGGATGGGCAATACTGATGTAATACCAACCATCTTTATTGACCTCCAGAATACTGTCGGTACTGCCATCACTCCACTGATAATTAACGTAATCAAGGGTAGTGGACTTTAGGTCAATAGAGCGACCTAAGCAAGTAGGCTCTGGTTCTTCCAAGGCATAATCTTCTGGATAGAGGACTTGCACATGTATACTGTCGGTTTTTAAGCAAGCTCCCTTACGAGCACTTAATGTGTACCATCCACTAGTGGTGATCTCGATACTATCCGCTGGGCCTAATCCGTGCCACCAGCTGCTATCTGCATCTTGGGCATTATTATACAAGTAATAAGGCTCATAGCCACATACGGCAGTATCCTTGCCCAAGTCTAACTGGTAGCGATCCACTATAACAAAAGTCTGAAGTGTATCAAAGCTGCCATAAAAATTTATTAGGGTATTGGATAGTGGCTGAAATTTAAGAACGCTGTCTGTTCCGATTATATATCCAGGGTTAGATGCATTAGCCCAAGCATGGTTTTCCTCTCCAGTAGCTACCAACTCGGCCGAATCACCATAACATATACGCAGCGTATCTGGTACTCGGGGATTCAAAATACGAACTTTAACATCCTCTAAAAAATAATGGGCCTCAGCCCCTTGGTAAACATTGGTAAAGTTTGGCAGAAGATAATCACATTGGTCGTAGGTATAAAAGTTACCAATGATAATGTACTCTAACTGCTCTTCACTAATAAAGGTACCCGACACCTTTAACCAATTAACGGTATCTGTTAACAGGGTGTCCATATTAATTTGGGGGCTTCCCTGATATAGGTTATAGCTATTTTCAAAGGGTTTATCTTTAGTAAATAGCATACCGTGTTGCCCTCCAGGAAACGTTCGGGGAACAGACCGACAACAATCTACTCCGTGCCAATTAATATAAAACTCCGCGTATACTTTGGCCCGTCTAGGAATGGGGCGCATCAATTTGGTTGCGGCGTAGCTTCGATAATCCACGAACTTCACTGACTCATTCACATAGGCTAAAGTCTTGTACGTCAACATGCTTTGACCAGTACGAGGGTTCTGATATCGAAGAGGGTTTGGTTGACCATAGTTGGGATTCATATCAATGGCTGCAATATGACATCCCAGGGGTCCAACCTTATTTCCCGAAAACCAATCCTTCACCACTTGATTTAAGGCGGTAGTGTCATCTGGCATGCGGTAAACCTGCTCAAAGCTAGGATTAGGCACAATATTCTGTGCACCTAAAAATGAGTGTAGTAGCAAAAACAAAAGAAAAGGGCTTCTATTAATCAAGGATGCTGATATTGTTAATCAAATATATTAAAAAGGTAAAGGATGATTGAAACATCCTTTACCTAAAAATACCATCATTAGAATATCTTAATCTTCAGTAAGTTGTATTTTAACAGTCTCAAATTTACCATCTGATTGAACGTAAATAATGTAGAAACCTCTTTTAAACTGACTTACGTCTAACTTGTATAGGCCTGTTCCTGCTTTTTCTACATTAACAGTAAAACTTTGACCTGCCGTGTTTACTAAAGTAACCGCCTTAAGGTCGATGTCATTATTTATAGCCAAATTAATTGTAGAGGTGGCAGGATTAGGAAAGGCATTAATTGTTAACGCTGCATGTCCCGTTTTGGGAGACTCCTTAACTATTTGGCTCAAAGACTTAACATTAACACCTGACTTCCTTAGTTCAAACTGAATCTCCTCAACTTCAGTTGGTGTCATCGGGCTTAACGAAGCCGCAAATTCAGCAAGATCAACTTCATTTTTCCCCATCTTACAATTTCCATTAACCTCAATGAGCATCTGCTTTGTGGTCCATGTGTCATCCATTACGGACAACCTTATTAAATAGCGGTTGTTATTGCCATTAGCTAAAGTTCTATCTGTCATTGTCCATCCATTATATAAAGTAGGTGCAGGGCCATTAACCACATCGCCATTTTGAGGGTTTCCATAGTTCTGTGTAATGTGCTGCAAATGCCATATGGTAGGAACTTGACCATTAAACCAAGCTCCAGCGTAATTAGCATTCGAAATAAGCAAGTTCAAATAAGCATCAGTTTCAATCACTTCAAGAAGGTATTTTGTTTCACATGTTGTGGATGCACCATTGATGGTTATATTTGATTGACAAGTTAAAGGTGTACCAGAGCCGTCTGTTCCATATTTTGAAGATAAGCTAAATCTAGGAACCGCCTCTTTGATTGTAACCCCTGAAGGATTTGTCGTAAAAGTACCTCGGTTAAAATTCCAAGCATTTGGAGCATTAGTAAGCCAACACCACGAACCTACACAGTTTCCCTCAATCACCTCAACTCTTAGATAGTATCCATCACTAACACTGGGGGTGATATCAATAGTGCAATACTGCTTAATTAATGCTGCATCTACAGTAGTAGGATAGGCTCCAAGATTATACAAATTTTGAATTTTAGTTCTAATAAGTTGATTATTACTCGATCTGTATAAATAATACCGTAGCTCCACCCACCCGCTTGATGTACTTACGGATACCGAAGGATCTAGTTCAGGCTTAACATATATAGTGTGATTATCTTGACTCCTACATTTTTCATAAGATAGTGTTCGTTGGCCATCAATTTCAAAAGCGCCATTATAAATCAATCCGGTTCCCGAAAGTTTTAAATCGTGGGGATTATACTGAGCCAAGGAAATAAAAGAAATAAATAATAAAAAAAGCGAAGCAAATTGTTTCATTTTGAGTTAAATAATTAAATTATAAAAAAAATAGTCTGGCGATATTATAAAAAAAAAACTAAGACTCAAATCAAGATGTATATTTTAACATTAAAATAATTTAAAGTTAATACTCCCCCATGAAATTTAAGATTGGTTTTTGAGTCGCAGAAAGTTTTTCCATTACTGAAATCATCACTTCATCAAGGAGTTACTTTTCCAAATATCTGCGGTTAACTTTGTCAAAAAAATCATAAAAGTAGTTTGATACTAATTGTCTTTGACTTTGTCATATATCCCATTACCTCCCTTTTATTTTGTAGTACCTAAACGCATAGAAGTTAGTGAATTTCAGATTCTTTAGGTGGCAATTTCAATGTCACGTGCTTTTTCATTTATTTATCAACCTTTGAGTAGGACTTAAAGCAATCTGTTAATAGCTCTACACTTGATCAAGTGTGATTAACCGTAACCTACTTAAAGCCAACAGAGTTTTGCCCTAAACAACCTGTATTCTTATAAAAGATATTCTTCTTTTTATTTGACTTGTTTAATAAGGCTAATTCTCACGTTTTTGAAAGGGAAATATTTACTGTATTCCATTCGAGAAAGGTTTTTCGTGGAAGAGGTTTTGACTTTCAGACCTTCTTGCGATAGTTCACTATTTTTCATTATTTCTACTTATTAAATCCCAGTCTTTACATATGTGTCTGAGACCTAATTCTATCTAGAACGTATGATAAAATAAGCTAGACCATTAGGTACATTCCTCTATGGCTTCATTTGAACCTAAGGCTTTTTCGGTTAATTCTTTTTTAACAGATAGAGCGATGGGGCTCTCCGCAGAAGCCTCTTGAAATTC
>CBFHVV010000039.1:0-25375 GCA_965658965.1 Croceimicrobium sp. | reverse complement strand
AATATTTGCTTGATACACAACATTTGCGCATGATCCTCTTTTTTGAGTAAGCCTACAGCTGGGTAAAAAAAAATCCGGTAGACTTTTGTCTCCGGATTTTTTTGTGGGCGATACTGGGTTCGAACCAGTGACCCCCTGCTTGTAAGGCAGGTGCTCTGAACCAGCTGAGCTAATCGCCCCGTTGTTTTGGGAGTGCAAATATAAGAGGCTTTTTGGATTTTGCGATAGCTTAAATGAAGAAAAATGAAAAAAGTTTATAAGGCCTTAATAATAAGGGATTTATTTTTTGTTAGCTCCGAAAATATAGGTTTCTGCAGCCTGACCCTCTTTCTTAAAACCACGTAACATGCCGGCCGTATTAAAAGAAATTATAAAATTGCCTTCGCGGTCAATGCCAATAAGCCCGCCATCTCCAGCTCCAGGACTCAAGATGTTATGAATAACTTTGTCCGCGGCTTGCTGGCTGCTGATCCCTTGAAACTCATAACGAGCACTTACCTGATAGGCAACCGCATGGCGGATAAAATACTCTCCGTGACCAGTGCAACTTACTCCTAGACTCGAATTAGAGGCATAGGTGCCTGCGCCAATGATTGGAGAGTCACCAATACGTCCGTAGCGCTTGTGCATCATGCCACCTGTAGAGGTCCCTGCCGCAATATTCCCTTCCGAATCTCTAACCACGCAGCCTACGGTTCCCATTTTGTGATCTAAAATACTATCGAGGGAGCCCGTGTTGCCTTTTAAACTCTTATAATTTTTTAATACGGGACTAGTTATGAAGTACGCTGGCTCTACTTGAGTAAGACTATGATCTAAACTAAACTCATCTGCGCCAGCACCGCTAAGTAAAACATGGGGAGAGTACTTTAGCACGGCTAATGCTGCAGTAATTGGGTTTTTGATGAGACTAAGGCCAGCAACTGCGCCAGCATCACCACTTTTACCATCCATAATTGACGCGTCTAATGATGCTTTACCCTCATAGGTTAAAACGGCTCCTTTGCCGGCATTAAAGAGGCTATCGTTCTCTAAAAACTGAATAACCAAACTAACAACTTCCACCGCTTGAGACCCAGCTAGAAGTGCGCTGTCGCCAATGCTTAAAGCTTTATTTAAGCTCTTGTGGAAGGCAGCTATTTGTAGTTCAGAATAGTTTTCTGCTTTAAGTCCGTTGCCAGCACCACCGTGGATAATGAGGGCGTAATTAGTGTTTTGGGCCTGAAGGAAACTAGTTAAAAGTAGCAGAGTTATTAGGCGAAGCATAGGTCATTATTTTAAGGCTTAGCTTTTTTGAAGTTTGGTATTAGCAAATCCATAGCTAAAGGAAAAATCTAAGTCGTTAAAAACGAGGAGCCAAGTTAGCTAATATTTAGTACTTCCTCTTTAATCTGATTGGGCCACTTTTGATGACAGTTGGTAGAGAAATGTAGATTCTTTTCCTTTGAACAGCCGCTTAATTCGATATATGTCCTTCCTTCTTCTGGATAAGTATGTATGGCTAGATGACTCTCGCTTAAAAGCCAAATGGCGGTATAACCTTGTGGTTGAAATTGATGTTCATTAAAGCCAACAATGCCGTAGCCTGCTTCATTAAGAAAGGTTTCTAAGTTTTCCTTAATAAAAATGGCATCGGTCTCTTGCAGCCAAAAACGTAAATTATAGATGCTTGTTTTTGTCATCTTTCTTAGTATAAATCCCAATTACCTTTCAGATAATAACGGTATAGTACCGGATTCTGGATTTGGTTAATTGCAATACTGTCGCCGCTATATTCGTAAATATTCTTGCCGAAATTGCACATCATTAACATCGCATCTTGGTTTAACCACCGGGTAGCAACCTCAAAGTCCATCCGCTGTAAAGCATTTTTTAAATCTTCATGCTCTGGCCAAGACTTTAGCCCCATTACCCAGCCCCATTCGCCTAAAGTAATCACCTGATTGTGCATTTTTTGGGTAGTGAAGCCTGCCTTTGCCATGGTTTTGTCGATACACAAAAAGGCTTTAGTAGCGTAATAAGGGCTGCCTGCTTGAGTGAGTAAAACACCGTGTCTTTTTAGTTTTATCTGGCAAAGTTGGTAAAATTGTAAGGTGTATAATCGGTTTAATTCTATAGAGCGAGGATCGGGTAAATCTACAATAATGGCGTCGTAGTAATCCTTTCCTCTTTCCATATAATTGAAGGCATCGGTATTGATTATTTCTACTTTAGGATGATGAAAGGCATTTTGGTTAAGCTCTCTTAAAATAGGATTGTATTTCCCTAAATTGGTCATAACGGAATCCAAATCTACCAAAGTGATTTTTTCCACGTCTGGGTATTTTAAGATTTCACGTACGGCGCAACCGTCGCCTCCGCCTAACACCAAAATGTGCTTCCGTTCTTTAATAATATTTAAGGCAGGGTGAATGAGTGGTTCGTGATATTTGTCCTCATCTATGGTGCTAAGTTGCTGGTTACCATTAATGTAAAGCCAGTAATCGTTTTTCCATTGCGTGATAACAATACGTTGATACTTGCTTTGTTTTTCAAATACAACCTTATCCTTGTAGCGCGCCTGTTCGCCTTGTAGCACAATGGGTTTGGCATAATAGGCTCCCATACTAATCATTGCTAGCACCGCTATACCGCTAATTGAAATCAGTGCTCGGGCTTGTTTTGTAATTCCACCTTTAATTACTAAAAACAATAAAATAGCAACCACAAAATTTACTAGGCCAAGTATAAAAGGGGTGTAGGTTAAACCTAAGATGGGTAAGCCCACAAAGGCAAAAAATAAACCGCCCACGAGCGAGCCCAAATAATCTTTCTCCATTACACTCGCTACATTGATGCGTAAGGATTCAAACTCCTCGTTTAAACGAATCACTAATGGAATTTCGAGGCCAATGAGGATACCGATGAGGATGCTTAAGCCGTATATAATAAAACCTACATATTCCGTATAGCCCGCAGCAGTGTAGGCAAATAGACTAGCAAAGGAAACCAGAATGCTTAGAGTGAACTCAATTGCAATAAATTTAAGCAGGAGGTTTTTGTTGAAATATTTACTAAACCGACTGCCTAAACCCATGGAAAAAAGCATTACCGAAACGATTAGGGACCATTGGGTAGCTGAGTCGCCAATAAAGTATGTGGCAAGAGTAGACAAGATATACTCAGCAACAATACCTGATAATCCGGTAGCAAAAAGGGCTAGCTTTAAAACGGGAGAGCGGGAAAGTTTCAAATTAGATACACCAAATTATGAGCATGGATCCACCAATATAGCCTAGGGCTTCAACTAATGCTGCCCCAGAATTAGGGGTTTCTTGATTGGCGATTTCATCACTTAATTTTTGTCCCGGTAATAATATCTTATCTACCAAAGTGCGAATAAGCGGTAAAACAATAATTCCAATGCCTGCTTCGTAGCCCACTTCTAAAAGCGTGTCTACCCAATTATCAAAATTGCCCATAAGGCCGTTGCGAATTAAGTTGGCCATAGCAATGATTAAACCGGCATAAGCGATTCCCGCTGCAACATTATCTTTCTCAATTTCTTTATGGATATTGTAAGAGACCATCCGATTATAAAGGGCTGTACTTACTAAAATCAAGGCTTGGCCTAAAACCCAGTAGAGTAGGGCAGTGTAAATGCCAAATTGTAAATTACCGCTTTCGCCCGTAATGGCCCCAAAAATAATTAAGCCCGAGCCCAGATAGTTGGCACCTTCAATAATGCCCATACCCGCATTGCGGTCATCAATAATCTCCTTCCAAATTGAAAATTTAGAAAGTGTAATCTTATCGATTATGGTAGAAGATAGGTTAAGCAGAATAATGGCTAAAATGCCAAAAAGCGCCATGTCTACTAGGTCTACTAAAAGGCCATTGGAATCGCCATAAATAGCACTGCCAACGGCTAGGATTAGGCCTGCAAAATAGCCTACATACGCAAAGCTAAAAGCGAGATTGTCCTTCTCAACTAACTCATTATTAAAGTCAATTTTATTTTTCCTTAGTTTAAAAGCGAGCTTTCCAATAAAGAGTAAGATTAAGGAGCTGCTTAAGTAGATAATAAAAAGCAAAAAGGAATTTAGCCATTCGTTTGCTACTAGTTCGGTTGTCATATTGCTATTAATTTTGCTTAATTATTTACCCCCTCCAAAACCACGTCCTCGGCTACTTGAGTTACTGCGATAGCGCGATGATGAACGGCTTCTTCTGCTGGTACGGCTGCTACTGCGCTGCACCTTACTGCGGACATTTTGCTTAAATGTAGTGGGCTTGCTATTCCAGGTTGAGCGGCTACTACGGTTATTTGTGTGGCTGCCATTAGTGCCAAAACGTGTTCCTCCATTGGCACTATTACCATAGTAGGTACGCCCTGAAGGATAGTAATTACGGCGATAGTCGTTCCAGCCACCGCGGTAAATGGGCGACATGCCATAGCCTAAGACCGAACGCAGCATGGCATATTTGCCATAAAACTCCCAAAAACTTGTGCCGTCCGACCCTTGTCGCCAGTTTCCATATTTTTCGTTACCTACATAATTATTATAACCTGGTGGTGCCACTTTCTTTTCTAGTTTACCGTCGGTTTTGGTAATGAGAGCCATTCCCATATTGTCGATATTACTATTAAAGTAGGTATCGCTAACCTGCAGCCAGTCGGTAGTTTCTGAAACTAAAGTATCTTGAAAAGTATCTTCTTTTAAAATTCGATATTGATGGAGGTATCGCTCACTACTTTCATCGTAATTCATATCGTAAAGAATGATGCTGAAATTAGGAACTTCCGTCAGGTTTTTAACGATATCGTCGATAGGTTTTTTTTGATAGGGCGGTTTGCCTGGTTGGCAAGAGCTGATGATGATAAACCCTATTAAAACGCTGATATATTGGTAAATACGCATAAACTTATTTTCTTGGTAAAATATCAGAAATTTCGAATTCAGAGATTACTTTACCCCATGAAGCTTCAAAAGATCGTTCTCCCCATTGTTCGATGGTCAAATTTAAAGTTTCATCTTCGTTATAGTAGTCCCAGGCAATAAATTCTTGCCAATCATCATTTTTCCCCTTAGTAAGATCATTAAAAGAACCAGGCGATTCTTCATCTAAGTGATAGGTTTGGTTCTCGTATTCTATAGACTCAGGTGGCGATCCACCATCACTAATACTTTTTGCAATACCTTCACCTAGCTTGCGCATTTTTATTTTGGAGCACCAAACTAATTCAATCTCATCGTCTTCTTCTACGCTTAGGTAATAGCTATTTTGGCCATCGCTAACCTTATACTCTTTGCTAAATTCCTCGTCGCCCCAGTCGTATTCATATTCTCCTGTAACCTCCCAGGTTTTAAGATCGTACTCAAAAATATAACCCATTCCTAAATCTAATACGGAGCGGCTAAAGGGTTTAGGCTCTTCCTCTTTTTTGCCAAATAGGTTTTTAAATAGACTCATTGTTTTTATTTTTTATTTGTTGATAATGACTAAATATTTGCACCAATTCATCTAAGCCGGTGCCCATTCTTGACATTTGATCGATAATCGGCGCCATTTGATTGCCACCAAAGCTCTTCATTCTTTGTTGTCTGCTAAAAACCTGCAAAATTTCTTCTTTTCTCTTTTTCTCATCTTCGTTTAGCAGATTTAAAAGCTCTTTAAGTTTTAAAAAGTTAAACTCGGCGGCCGAGCTTAAGCTTTGCGATTCATTTTCGTAATGTGAAAGGATAAGGGTTTCTAGCTCCTCCTCATTCATTATTGGGCTAAGTTTTTCAACCAGTTTATTCATATCCCGATAGGAGCCTTGCAGCTTAAAAGGTGGCTCGGTGCGATACTCTTCTGCTTGTCCTGCCGAAAGAATATACTGTTTGTTGACTTTGAGAATCACTTTGCGAATGGCTAGCATTTTCTCTAAAATCTGTAAATATTCTTTAATTTCTTCGCTACTGTGATTTCCTTCTAAACTAATCTTGCTGGTATCTTTAGCTTGGATGGCTTGCAATAGAACCTTAAAATCTTGTGAACTTTGGTCTTTTAGTTTGGCAATACTGGGATTGCTGCTGATACTGTTTTCGAGATAGCTATTTTCAAATGCTTCGGAATTACCGCCAATAATATCGCCAAGGTTGTAAATATCCGCCCGGTTTGAAAGCATATCAGGTATCTGAAATTTATCACCGCTTTCGGTATAAGGATTACCCGCCATTACTACGGCCACCTTACGTCCGCGTAAATCATAAGTTTTGCTCACACCTTTGTAGATGCCTTCAATTTTTCGCTGAGCGTCACATAGAGAGATGAATTTTTGAAGAAAGGCAGGGTTACAGTGTTGTATATCATCGATGTATATCATCACATTATCTCCCATTTCAAAGGCGAGGTTTAGTTTTTCGAGCTCTTCTCTTGCGGCAGAGTTTGGCGCTACACTAGGGTCTATTGCGGTTACTTCGTGGCCAATGGCGGGGCCATTTATTTTCATAAAAACTAAACCCAAGCGATTAGCGATATATTCCATTAAAGTGGTTTTACCATAGCCCGGTGGAGATATAAGTAAAAGCATCCCCATTAGGTCGGTGCGCTTATTAGCTCCTGCGGCTCCCATTTGCTTAGCTAAATTATCGCCAATTAGCGGAAGATATACTTCATCTAATAATTGGTTACGTACAAAGGAGCTCATAACCTTGGGTTGAAAATTCTCTAAGCGAAGTTCGTTCTTCTGTTGATGCAGCAGGTCCTTCTTTAAGCTTTGGAAATGTGTGAATTTTTGTACCGTTTCGCTTTCAAAATGGAACAGTTTCTCCATAAAATGCGGGTAGTGTAGCTTGAGTTTCCCTTTTTCTATGGTATTATGTTCTCCCTCTAAGCCTTCGATGGTCGCAGTAAGAATTAACTTTTGATTCTCATCTAGCGCAAGCGTTTTATCCATTAATAATACACTTGCCTCGCGCATTATTTCTTCTGTGTAGGATTTTCCTTCTCTTCCATTTTGGTAGGCTTTAAGCCAAGATAAGATGATAAGAAAACTCTTTTCATTTTTTTCTTTCCCTTTCTTAAAGGATTCCTCGTAGTGTTTGGTCCAGCGGTTTTTCTTTAGGTGTAGTTCAAAGGCTTCGCTGAGCTCCCAGGCCGAAATGGAAAAGGCAAGTTTTTGCTCTCTGCTCAGTAAGTGGAATAAATAATGTGCGGCATCGTCTACTACTCTTTCGTTTATCCAATCTAGCTTTAGCGTGCTATTTTTTATATCTGCCTTGAGCTCAGCTATGCTGTTTACAAAGCTTTTGTTCTGTGGGAATATTTTTAGGATACTGCGAATAATATCCATATTCTCTTCCCACTTTTGGCGAGTATCTTTAGCTATTGCACGATTCCAAAATAAGTAGGCTAAACAGCGCGCATCGCTGCTGTAGCGTAATAAACCAATGCTAAAATGTAAATTTGTTAAGCTGCGCAAAATTAGCATTCCGTCTTTGTCGTGAACCCCTTTTATGTATCCTTCATCATATTTGCTGCCCATTTTCATTTGCACGTATTGCTGTAAGTCAACATCAGTTAAAAGATGTAATTCTTCTAAACTTTTAACTTCAGCATCAGGCTTCATTTCTTGGGCTTCCTGAAAAATATGGTAGGCTAAGTACTCGCCACGGTACACTTGGTCGTTTTCGCTTTTAAGCCCTTGGTCCCACACCGAGCGGGTGTTTTCAATAGCTTGGGAATGGAGAGGTTCGAAAAAATTGGTTCCGCTAATGTGATAATACAGATCTTCATCTTTGTAAACAATACTGAGGTCAATTGCCTGTGTATTTACATTAAACTGGTGCTTGCCGAGTTTAATAAGATCATCTCCATTTACAAAGAGCTCCTGCTTGTCTTTACTTTGTCTAAGAGCATCTTCGAAACTTGATTTTAGTTGACTAAGAATATCGTCTGCTTTTACGGAATCGCCTAAGTCAAGCAGTTGTTTGGCCAAACCGCGTACCTTCTCAATCATTAAATCACTAGCGTAAAAGGTGCGCATTTCGCTTTCACTTTTAAGCTTAGCCAGTCGTTTTTGGATTCCGCTGATTATTCGGCCTGCCGATTTTTGCAGACTGAGGGTTCTTTTATTTAAGGCTTCATTGAGTTGAACTTTTTTAGAGTCAAATGCACCGTACAATTCTTCGCGCTTTTCCGCAATCACCTCTATAAACTCATCAAAAGCGGCAAATTTAGCTTCGAGTTCTTCCAATTGAACCATAAGCTTGTTAAGGTATTCATCGCATTTTTCGGCGGTATCGGCTAAGTTTAAGTAATTGGTTAAGCCTTGGTTTATTAATTTTATTTGCGCTTTAAACTCTGCCTCTCCTTCCTTATTTAAAAGTTCTTTTTTACGGTTTTTCAGTTGGGCACTGATGCGATTAAACTGCGCGTATAGTGTGGATATCGCATCAATAATCTTGACTGATTGCGTTGCGTCGTCTATTTTTAGATTGCCCACAATCTCGATTAGAAGGTCTAATTCGGCCGATATCTTTACAATCTCCTCAGCGAGACGATTGAGCTCGGTGACCTTTTTTGCTTCGGCAAGATCTTTCTTAAGTTTTTCTGTTTTTAATTCATAAGGCTGAAGCGCTTCCTTGCGCAAGAGGAAACTAAGTGTTGCCTTTGATAACTGATCATTAGCTTCCCCTAGCTCTGATTCTACTGCTTCAATTCTTTCAAGGTTGGCATAGCGTAGGTCTTTTAGTCCTACTATGCGTCCCTTATTTTCTCTTAGTAGAGCTAAGCGATTTACATATTCATCTATGCTTTTGGCTTGGCTATTCTTAACTTTTGAAATTACTTTTTCTGCTGCGGTAATTGTAGTTTGGCTTTCCTCGGCGGTATGTGCTTTTATATTTAGAACTTTCTCGTACTCATCAATCGCCGCACTTGCAGTTTTTTTTATTTCATGGATAGGCGTCGAAATTTGTGCAACTTCTTCATGTCCAATCCAATGGTAACTATCCAAAATATTACTGCTTTGCTTGCTTAGGTCCAGGTAAAGATTTGCATAACGATCGTCCTTTCCAATCAGCTTTATGATCTCACTACACTCACTCATAAAGCGCACAATCTCTTTATTGCCAATTTTGTAGATATAAGAATCATTTTCTGCTTCCACCACTCGATTCGGAGAGTAGAAGGGTGTTTGCCAAATTTGAATAAGATGCACACGTTTTTGCTCCTCTTCTGCTTTAAAGAAAATTAATTCTCCACTTTCAAATAGGGTGTATCCGCTGCAAATTATAGGGGTGCTAACCTTTTGTTCAATTATATTGTAGTTCAGCAGTATGTAAATACCGCTCTCCGGCTGATAGAAAACATACAGATAGTCTTCTCCGTTTTGGGAAGCAATCTTACGCTCAAAGAGCATGTTGTTCAATTGAATATCGAAGAGTTTTACCTCTCCCGTTTGAATGTAGTAACCCTTTGCGAAAATTACACCTTGGTTGTCGGGTAACAATACACAGGAGTCTTCTAGGGCATCCATTCTAGTGCAAGCCTGAATTTTCTCGTTATAAACTAAATAGCGAAAGTTTTTTTCTTGATACGGTTTTACTTTAAGCGCAATCAGATTGTCAATGATGGCAAAATAAATTTCCGCATCATCTAAGGTTTGGTCTTTCTCTTCAACCGCTTCACTGTAAATTCCTTTTCCAGTATCAGTATTATCCTCAATTTTAAGGGTTAAATCGCCACCAGTAGTCTCTATAAATACACGGTCCTCAATGGATATATGTGGATGGCGGCCTTTGCGGTGCATGTCGCGTGTTACCTTATTCCATTTAAACTCATGTTGGCTGGGGTATTTAAATTCATGATCGCTGCGGTTACCAGCATATTGATATTTGCCATCAACTAGGGTCCACTTAAAAGTTTTTACATCATCGAGGGTTTTACCCACTTGAAAAACCATAAAAATGGCATTGCCAATGCGGGCGAATTTGCTAAAATGGGTTTCGCGGTAATATTGATAAAGGTTAGCGAAGTCAATTAAAAACTGTTCCTCCTTAAGTAAGTCAGAATCGCAAGGTTTAAAGTTTTGGCTTTCTTCCTGAAAATAGTAAGTGCTAAAAACGTCACTCACATGGGTTTCGCTTTTTAGCCCCATATGCACATTATAGCCGAACCAGAAGTAATTATCACCGATTGGAATAATGTCACGGGCTAAACAGTTGTTTTCGGTGTTTATCCTTTCGGTGGCCTTAAGTTTAGTTTCGGTGGCTCCAAACACTGATTTACGGGCGACGTTAAGGTTTTTCAGTCGCTCTTGCAGGTCCTTAGAGTGATTGCGCAAGCGGTCGCGAATTACTTCGTAACTGCCTATTTCAATATTTACTTCTTGGTTTTCTTGGGCCATAAAGTTGTAGCTTGAAGCGTTGGTTTAGAAAAGAAAAAGCGCGCGGATTTAATCGCGCGCTTATTGTTTTTTTTAGACTAGGAGTCGATAATTCCGAAATCGTCAGCTCGTTTATTATCTACCTTGTTTTGGCGAGCGAAGTCTAGCATTTGTTGCAGCACGCCGCGTTTGGCACTGTCATCGGTTTGGCTCATTAGCTTGGTGATAAAGGCTGCTACGCTGAGGTTTTTTAGATCTTCAGCTTTAAGCCCCGATTCGCTTACAATGCTTCTGACTTTTTCGATAAGGCTGGTGCCGGATGAGCTGTCTAATAGCTGATCTTTTACCTCGGTAAATACTGCTGAGCTATTAACTCTGCGGTCCATTGATTTACCAGAAGTAATGGCGCCTACGATTTTGTCGAAGAAGACGTTTTCGCCTCCCACTATATCAATCTTCGCACTACGTAGGGCCTCTGATAATACTTGGGCTTGTGCATCCGCTATATCTTTTTGGATGTTGATTCCCGCCAATTCAACGGTTTTGCTTTTATCCAAACGCAGTTTAAATTCTTCGTGGTCTTTGCCCGCGTCGTTAAGGGTTTTCATGGCTTTGGCCTTGCGGTCAATTCCTTCCGCTTCCGCAGATGCTTTTTCTAGATCAACTTGAGCTTCGGCCAGGCCTTTTTCTCTCTCGGCTTCTGCTTTCTTACGAATTACTTCGGCTTCCGATAGTCCCGTCGCTTGGTTCACTTCAGCAGCAGCTTTACCAAGTCTAAGGTCTGCTTCGGCTTGGGCTAAACTTTTAGCCTCAATACCTCGAGCTTCCGCAATAGCCTGATCTTCCACAACAGAAGCTTCCGCTTGACCTTGCTTTTCGCGTGCCTGCGCTTTCGCTTCTGCAACGCGCGCTTCAGCTAGGCCGGCAGCGGCGAAGCGTGAGGCTTCAGCTTCAGCTAAAACCTTAATGGCTTCAGCTTTTTGAACGGAACTTTGCTGTTCAGCATCCGCGTCAATAATTTTTTGCTTTGCGCTAAATTCAGAAGCTGACTTAGCTGCTTCAGCACGTTTAATTTCTTGTACCAAAGAGGCTTCTGCTTCTTCTTCGGCTTTGGTGATAGATACCTTTTTTAATCTTTCTGCTTCCGCAAATGAACGGGTGTCTTTGATGCGTTCTTCCTCATCGACAACGGTTTTTTCAATGGCAACGCGTTCACGGATTACTTCTTGAATGTTTTTCTGTTCAACTTCGATGGCTTTTTGCTTATCTATCTGCATAAGCGTTACCACCCTTTCTCTTTCAGTAGCTTCCAGTTGACGATCTTTTTCAACTCTTTCCGTTTCAATGCCCTCGGTACGTTCTTTGTTTTTCGCCGCCACAATCACTTGGCGCTGTTTGTTTTGCTCGCTTATTTCAACTTCTTCTTCGGTGGCAATGCGTGCTTTCTCAGACTTTAATCTTTCTTCTTGATTAACTTTTTCTATTTCGGCTTCTTCGCGCGCCGTTATATTGGCAATTTCACGCTTTTGCTTTTCTTCACTTTCAGATAATTGTCTTTCTAAAACTAATATTGCTTCGCGTGCCTCTACGTCTTGCTGCTTAATTATTTTCTGCTTGTCGCGCTGTATGAAATTAGCTTTAACGGCTTCTCTAGCGGTGATTTCGGTGATTTTCTTAATACCTTCTGCATCGAGTATATTGTTGGGGTCTAGCGATTCCAGTGGTGTTTGCTCTAGGAAATCAATTGCCGCATCGTCTAGTACATAACCATTTAAATCGGTACCAATAATGTCAATAATTTCTTTTCTGAATTCATCGCGTTGGTTGTAGAGGTCCACGAAATCAAATTTCTTTCCGACGGTTTTGAGAGCTTCAGAAAATTTTGCGTCAAAAAGCAGTCTTAAGGCTTCTTTAGATGAAGCGCGACTACAGCCTACGGACTGGGCAACGCGCTTCACGTCTTGCTCCATCTCGTTTACACGCACATAAAAGGCTACGTTAATATCGGCTCTGAGATTATCTTTACATACTAGGCCATCTTTACCTTTTCGATCAATAGTTATAGTATTAAGGGAGATGTCCATAATCTCTACCTTGTGTAGAACGGGGATAATGAGCATCCCGTTAAATGATACTTTAATACCGCCTACTCCGGTTTTTACTAGCGCCTGCCCCTGGGAGGTTTTATAATAGAACCGAGAAAACATTGCGATAATCCCGAATAGCAGGACTACGATGGTGATGATGAAGACAGCACCGGTTTGCTGAAAAATTTCCATAAAGAGAATTAATGAATGATTGGTTTTTAGCTTAAGATTTGGTGCGGTTCTACTAGGTAAACTCCAGGTTCGGGGAGGCTTTCTATAAATAGAACATGATCACCTTTTTGTACAGATTTATCTTTTGAGGTGCGGATGTAAAGACTCAAAAAACTACCTTGATAATTGATTTCAGCCATACCTTTACTGTCATTAGTGGCGGAGCTGATGACCTTACCTATTCTGCCAACAATCTCTTTCTTTTTGGTGTCTTCATTAATTTTATCAAAGAAGCGAATAAAAGGGAGGGTTAGGACTTTGGAAATGAATAGACTAAGGAGGAGCAGGGGGATTAAAGTTAAAAAGCCGAGAAAGAAATTTTCTATTCCAAAAAAGCTATTAACATTTATGCTAAGCATCCAAAGGGGAAGACTTAAAAAGCTTAGCCAGATCATAAAGGGTATACGACCAAGGTTAAAGAAGCTCAAGACGCTGTTTAACCAAGATACATCCCCAGAAACGTCTCCGTCAACCTCAATTTCTGCCTCACCATCAAAGTCTAGGTCGAAGTCTAAGAACTCGGTGTCGAGTAGGCCTAAAATTACGATAATCCAATAAATGATGATAAAGAGGAGCAATGCCGTGGGTATGGCATTGGCTCCGTTAAAAATGAGGTTAAGGAATTCGTTCATGTTTTAAGTATTATTCACTTTTAGTGTCTTCGCCTTTGTTCATGCCCAGGCGGGATTTTAAGGCAGCGAGATCGTCACTGGCTTGACTGGCATTAGCGCCGTCCAAGGCTTTATCAATTTCTTCGTCTACCGAACGGCTTTCGTTAGCAATATCGCCGTAGCTTTCTGCTAAGGCCTCTTCTTGCTCCACTTTTTCTTTCATGCGCTCTAGCATGCTTACGGTTCCGGAAGCGTCAATTTTAGACATTTGCTTATTGATATTTTTGGTGGCAGAGCTAACTTTAACCCGAGCTTTTAAAGTTTTCAGCTCATTTTCGTATTGGCTAATTTGCTGACGAAGTTTTTTAATGTTTGACTCCATGGTGCTAATGTTGCCATCAAACTTATTTTTATCGGCTAAGGAGCGCTGGGCTTGCTCGCTGTTTTCATTCTTTTTAACCAAAGCTTCATTGGCTAAACGTTCAGCTTCTGCCATTTCCATTTCTCCTTTTTCAGCACGTTGTAAAAGCATAATTGCTTTTTTCTCGTAATCTTTTGCCTTGCTCTCGTAATTACCTTGGTCGTTACGGGCACGAATGCTCAAGGCTTTAATTTCAGCCAATGCATGTAAGGCTTTGTCTAAATCCACTTTCAGGTCACGAATGCCCTGTTCGGTCATTTTTATGGGATCTTCTAATTTATCTAGGGCAGAGTTGGTTTCGGCTTTACCGATGCTAAAAAGTCTTCTTAATATGTTCATGTCTTTGTTTTATTTAATGTTTTGAAAATTTAATCAGTTCATCGGAGTATTCACTTAACAGCATTCCTAAGCTATTAATAGATCCTTCGAGTTCGTTTGCGTCAAGGTTTTCTAATTGTAAGGTATCACGGAAAATAACGCGGTTTCCGGTTTCGTCAAGTGCGAAAGCACCGTGTACGATGTCACGATTTTTAACTAAAAGGTTTTTAAGGATTTCCTTATCATCGCTTTTTAGCTCAAAGAGAAATTGCTCCATTATTAAAATGGGATCAGCACAAGCTAAAACCAAATTACTAATACCAGATGTCTCGTCTTCAATAACTAAAATTTCTTCCTCCTCGTTTTGATATACAATGCTGAGGTCGAGGTCTAGTACAAATGATTTTACCTTGTCAAAATAGCTTGTCATTGATTTTTAGTTTTAATATTTAATATTATTTGTTGATGCTTTTGAAGCTTTCAAGATAATGCAAATTTCTTTGGAGGAGGAAGATTTTCTACTTCTTTGTAGTAATTCATGTTAATATTATTAGCTTTACCCTGCTAAATTACTAATATATTTAGAATAGCCAAAATAATTAGCAATTAATTTTTAGGAGCATGTCAAGTATTGGAAAGAATATTAAGAAGATAAGAGGTGTTAAGGGTTTGAATCAGAGTGACTTTGCGGATATATTTGATTTAAAAAGGGCGAGTATCGGTGCTTACGAAGAAGGTCGAGCGGAACCCAAATTGGCAACTATTATGGAAATAGCTAATTATTTTAGCATTACGGTAGATGACCTGCTCAAAAAGGAGCTTTCGGTAAATGATTTATACCATTTTGATATTTTCCGTAAAGACTTGATTAAAGGGGCGAAGCATAATTTGCGCCCTTCTAAGTTACCGCCAGTTCTAAGCACAATTCCATTTATTAGCCAGGCCGTAAAGCAGGATTATTTGGGCGACAGAGAAGCGCTATCGCAAATGGCGCAGCTCAGTTTACCTCTGGATCGCAATAAAAACTACTGTGCTTTTGAATTAGCAGACAATAGTATGCTAGAGCAGGGGCAGGGTATAGGAGCAGGGGATATTGTTATCGCTCATCCTGCAGTAGAAACAAGCTTGGCAAAGGTAGAGCGGTCTAAAGTTTATCTTTTTGAAACGGCGGAGGACTGGGTGCTTCGCTCTTTAGAGGCTGTTACTGCGGACCGTGTATTATTGAAAGCTTGGTCTAGTAGCTTTTATGAAGAGGAGCTTTTACTTTCTGACATTGTAGCTCTGTGGCAAGTAGAAAGAGTGTTGACTAAAAATATTAGCAGTACTGCCTTTTTGCAAACACAGATTGATAAGTTGAGGGAAGAAGTCTCGACCTTATTAAAGAAAGCTTAAGCTATGAAAGATAAAATGACAGCCCTCTTAGCACAAATGGAGGAATCCTTAGATGATCAACTTTTATCGCGAAAGGAGAGGAAGGATTTAAAGGCCTTGATTCAAGAATTGAATTTTGAAGAAGGCAATAAAGTTTGGCTTTTAAGTAAGTTTAGAGACTTGGCTTTATCCGCTGTTGCTGATGCGGAATCTGAGCCATTATTGGCTTGGTTTTATGAAGGTGCAAAACTTGTTTTGGGAGCGGATGCTGAAGTTTCTAAATCTAAGGGGAGGGCTTATTTTAGTCCTGGTGATGCCTGTCGTGATGCTATTTTGTACCAGCTGGCGAATGCGAAAACATCGATTGATATTTGTGTTTTCACCATCAGCGATAATACTATTCGGGATGCGCTTTTAGCTAGTCATAAGCGGGGGGTGAAAGTTCGAATTATTAGCGACAACGACAAAGCCCATGATCTAGGTTCCGACTTACACTTTCTTCAGGATGCAGGAATTGCCGTGCGAACTGATCTTACGAAAGTACACATGCACCATAAATTTGCACTTTTTGATAGGCTTGTATTAGTAACCGGAAGTTATAATTGGACGCGTTCGGCTGCCACGAGTAATTATGAGAATATAGTGGTATTGGAGGGTCAGGATATAATTCCAAGCTTTGTGGCGGAATTTAAGCGCTTATGGGATCGCTGGTCTTAGCGCTCTTCTAAATATTTTAGTAAATCGGCTACGACAAAGGTGCTACCGCCAATAAAAATAAAATCATTTTGGTGGCTTACTTTCTGTGCGGCCTGATAAGCGGAAACTACAGAGGCATAAGATTTTCCAGCCAGGCCAATTTTTAGGGCTTCCTGCTTTAGTATCTCAGCATCTTTAGCGCGTGGAATGGTGGCGGCACAGAAATAATATATGGCGCTTTTGGGTAAGAGACTCAAAACTGCCTGACTATCTTTATCTCCTACCATGCCCCAAACAATATGTAGCTGTCGATGGCTATTGCCTTTAATTTGATCTACCAGATATTTAACACCATCTTCGTTATGGCCTGTGTCGCAAACGGTAAGGGGGCGCTTGTTTAAAATTTGCCAGCGGCCTTTTAATCCGGTTAAGCTACTCACCGATGCCAAAGCTTTTGGCATGCTTTCGCTAAGCTTAAAACCTAGATCTTCAGCTAAACGGGTAACCATGCATACGCCCAATAGGTTTTTCGCTTGGTAATTTCCGATAAGATCAGTCTGATAGTTACTTTGTTGATAGCTAATCTCTTCGGGGGCAAAGTAAATAGGAGCGGATAATTGCCTCGCCTTTTCTTTAAAAACCTCTTGGCTTTCCTTTTGAATTTCGCTAATAACCACAGGACGATTTGCTTTAATTATTCCTGCTTTTTCGAGGGCGATCTTCTCCAAAGTGTCACCCAAGAATTCGGTATGATCTAATCCGATATTGGTAATTAAACTGATTAATGGGTCTACCACGTTGGTGCTGTCCAAACGACCACCCATTCCTACTTCAATTATGGCAATGTCTACTTTTTCTTCGCTGAAATAATGAAAGGCTAATCCAACGGTCATCTCGAAAAAACTCAGTCCAAGTCTGCTAAAATCAGCGCGATATTCTTCTACAAAATCGCAGACCTTTTCGTGGGGAATACAATCACCATTAATACGAACCCGTTCTCTAAAATCTACTAAATGCGGAGAGGTATAGAGGCCGGTTTTATAGCCTGCTGCTTGAAATATGGCAGCCAACATATGAGAGGAAGAGCCTTTGCCATTGGTTCCCGCAACATGGATGCTCTTAAAAGTTTTTTGTGGTTCCCCAAGAAGGGACATTAAGGCGATGGTGTTTTGTAAATCAGCCTTATAGGCTACTTTACCCACTCTTTGGTACATAGGTAATTGCTGAAATAACCAATCCAGCGTATCTTGGTATCGACTCAAGTTCTTTTAAAATTATATACGATGTAGCCAGACTGTTGATTGGGGGCACTGCCATCTGCTTCCCAAGTGGTTTGCATAGCGGCTTTTTTAGCTTGTTCGTATAGACAGGAGCTGGTTGTGGTTGAGGCTGCACCTCCTGGAATTCGCTCACCTGCAATGGCACGCACTACTTTCCCCGATTGATTTACGTATATCTTAACTACCACACGGCCTTCATCGCTACAAGGGTAATTGGGTTTAGGTTTGGCTAAGGCTAAGCGATTACCAAGAAGATAGTTTCCGTCGCCGTTTCCACCGCCACCACCGTCGCCTGTGCGATTGCTAGAACGAGGATCGCCTTCCTCTTTACCTTGATCTCCGCCGCCTTCGGTTACACCTTCGCCACCAGATTGGGAGTTTTTAGTATTATTCAAAAGGTTTTGTAGCGCATCGGAAGGTTGAGGATCGGGTTCTTTTACCGGTTCTTCTTGCTCTGTTTCTTTTGGTGGCTCATCAGTTTCAGGCTTTTTCTCTTCCTCTTCCTGTGGTTTGCTCTCTTCGCTTGCGCTCACAGTCGGGGCATCTTGCCAGTCTTGAGTATTAATACTTTCCTCAGTATTCGTACTACTATTATTGGTACTAGGATTTTGCTGACTAATAACCGCTTCTTGCCCGAATCCGTCCTCGGCATAACCGAAGTTTATTTCTACTCCCGCCTCAGGCTTGGGGTCATAATAGCTCAGTCCAAAAAAGATAAATAAGATAAAGAGGATGCTGTGGAATATCAGCGTTCCAATTAGTCCATTGCGTTGATCTTTATCTTTAAAATAACTTTTCATCTTAACTGGGATCAGTAGCGGCGATTATTTTTAGCTTGTTGCGGTAGGCAATATCCATAACATTTACTACCATTTCATAGGGCACTGCCCCATCTGCTCTCAGCAATAAAACGGCTTCGTCGATATTATTGATTTGTCGAAGAATTTCGTTTTGTAATTCATTAGCGTTAACAATTTTATTGCCTACTGAGATTTGCTGATCTGCCGAAATATTAACTACCACGTCTTTACGCTTTACGGACTGGGCATCGCTTTTAGGTAAGATAAGATCTAATGCACTGGTGGTAACTAGGGTAGAGGCAATCATAAAAAAGATGAGTAGGAGAAACACGATATCGGTCATGCTACTCATACTAAACTCTGCACTTACCTTACTTCTTCGATTTAAATTCATCTTAAGCAGGTTCGTTTAATAAGTCGAGAAATTCAGTTGCACGCACTTCCATATTATAAATGGAGGTATTTACCTTACTTACTAAAATATTATATCCTAAATAGGCAATAATGCCAACTGCTAAACCGGCAACGGTCGTTGTCATGGCAGTGTAAATCCCTTCGGCTAGCATTTCAATGTCAATTTGCCCGCCAGCTGCGGCCATTTCGTGGAAAGCTAAAATCATCCCGATTACGGTCCCTAGGAAACCAATCATGGGGGCAGCACCAGCAATTGTAGCCAGAGAGGGTAGGTTTTTTTCGAGATTTGAAACCTCTAGTTTTCCCGTATTTTCAATGGCGGTACTAATGTCTTTGAGGGGCTTGCCGATGCGTGAAACTCCTTTAGCAATCATACGCGCTGCAGGTGTATTTTCGGCTTGGCATTGGGCCAGAGCAGAATCGAGCTTGCCACTCATTACATTTTCCTTTATGTTATTCATAAAGTTAGTGTCCATCTTGTTGGCACGCTTAATGGCTCCCCATCTTTCTATGAAAATATAAACGGCAATAATGGATAAAATGAAAAGCACGGTCATAATCAGGATTCCACCCGGACCACCACTGCTAACTAATTCCCAAACGCTTAAGGTTTTTTCAATGGGTTCTTCACTTAAGGAATCTTCTGCCGGAAGGCTGATTTGAAGAAACGGTATTTTCATAGATCTGCTTGTTAATGCTGTAAATATAACGGCCTATTCTGCACTAAGGTATAGCTTGTGCAGATAGAAATTAACAAACGAAAGTTTAAAGCTTCCCGCTAGAGATGAAAGAGAGTTTCTTGGATGATATAAACTCCTGCACCTGCTAAATAGCCAACTACAGCCAAAAGACTGATTTTGCGGATATACCAACCAAAAGAAATATTCTCTAAACCCATAACCGCTACACCGGCAGCGGAGCCAATAATGAGCGCAGATCCACCGGTACCAGCACAGTAGGCTAGAAATTCCCAGAAAAGCCCATCTTGTGAAAACAAGCCGCCCACAACACCGTCAATATCGTACATACCCATACTGGCTGCCACTAAAGGAACATTATCAACAATCGCCGAAAGCAGTCCAATAATTAAACTTACGGAATAGACCCCAGCCTCTGTATCGGTACCGATACTGTTATCGAGAGTATTCGCTAATTCGCCCAATTGTCCTGCAGACTGTAGACTGGCTACTGCTAGTAAAATACCCAAAAAGAATAATACACTAGCCGTATCTACTTTTCTTAAAACTCCTATTACTGATAAGTTGTAGCGGGCTTCACGGTTTTTAGAGTGATGTAATATTTCGGTTATTAACCATAAGATTCCCAAACTCATCATCATGCCCATAAAGGGAGGAAGGTGCGTATAGGTTTTAAAAACAGGAACGAAAAGAAGGCCTAAAACGCCGGCCGTAAAAACGATATTTCTTTCCCTTTCCGTGGTGGGGTTGGTAAAGTGTTCTTTGCCAGCCGAACGCAAGGGGCGTTTCACTTCACCTTTCATCTTAAAGCTAAGAATAAAGAGAGGAATTAAAATCGCAAAAAGCGAGGGGATAATTAATTTAACAATAACTGCAGCAGCAGTAATTTGCCCACCAATCCACAGCATAGTGGTGGTAACATCTCCAATAGGAGACCAAGCGCCACCTGCATTAGCAGCAATCACTACCATTCCCGCAAATAACCAACGATCTTGTTTATCTTCAATTAACTTTTTAAGCAAAGAAACCATCACAATGGAAGTCGTTAGGTTATCTAAGGCTGCGGAAAAGAAAAAGGTGAGAATACATATAATCCACATCAACTTTAAGCGGTTGGTGGTTTTAATGCGGTTGGTGATCACGCTAAATCCTTCGTGGGCATCAATTAACTCTACAATGGTCATGGCCCCCATTAAGAAAAATAGGATAGAAGCTATTTCGCCGAGATGTTCTAAAATTTGAAACTCCGTTACATAATGTTGCGTGATTTCGAGGGGAGCAGTAATGCCTTTTTCCTCCGCAAACATATCTTTTATAAAGTGCGGTATGGCATTGAAGTCTACAATGCCTTCAGCGCCTAAAACGTAAATAGCCCAACAAAGGGTACCCGTAATAAGAGCGGAAGCAGCTTTGTCTACATGAATATTATGTTCTAAGGCAATTGCTAAATAGCCTAAGACAAAGACCACAATCATTAAAGTGTACATAGAGTTTTAATTTTGAGGCTTAAACTAGTTGCTTTAAAGCAATTTCGTAAGCAGTTTTAGTGATTTCTAGTTTAGAAGATTTTAAGGCAAAGGTATCTTCAAGCGCTTTTTTAATTACATTGGAAGTATCATCAAAAATTGCTTGATCGTTCAAATCTATTTGGTCTTGCATTAAATAGGCAAAAACACGAGCCATTCCACAATTGGAAATAAAATCTGGAATACAGTTTACCTGTTGGTCAGCATACTCAGCAATGGGTCCGTAAAAGATTTCGTTATCGGCAAAAGGTACATTAGCGCCAGAAGAAATAACCTCTAAGCCACTGGCCACCATCTCATCTAAATTGCTTTTTGAAATAAGCCTAGACGCGGCTGCGGGGATAAATATTTCGGCGCCGATACTCCAAATTTTAGAGTTTACTTCTTCAAATGAGATAAGGTTATCGCTAACGAGGTAATTACCCTCACGTGCATTGTAGAGGTCGATAATTTCCTTTAAACTAAAGCCTTCTTCATTAATTAAACCACCTACGCGATCGATGATACCAACTATTTTGGCACCTTCTTTAGCTAGGTAAAATGCTGCGGCTGATGCAACATTACCCCAACCTTGAATTAAAACTCTTTTGCCTTTAAGCTCACCACCATAAATATTGTAAAAATGGCGAACGGATTCCGCGGTGCCATATCCAGTAATTAAATCGGCTACGGTATACTCATTGGCTTTGCCAGGGGTAAGTTCACTTTGGGCTACCGGTAGTAGCACCCCTTTTTGCAATTGCTCAATCTTTTGACTTTTACTGTCTGGGCTTGGTTGAAAGTGGCCAACTAATACGCCCTCTTGTGGGTGTTCGATTCCCAGCTCTTTAGTAACGGGAATTACCTCGTGGATTTCATCTACATTTAAATCACCACCAGTACCGTAGTAGTTTTTAAGAAGGGGTTTAACCGCTTTATACCAGCGTTCTAGAACACCTGCTTTTCTCGGGTCGTTGGGGTTAAAATTAATACCACTCTTGGCGCCACCAATGGCAGGTCCCGCAACGGTAAACTTTATTTCCATGGTTTTGGCAAGGCTTAAAACCTCATGCTCATTAAGACCTTCCCGCATGCGAGTGCCTCCTCCAGCTGCGCCGCCGCGAAGAGAGTTAACTACTACCCAGCCTTCTGCTGTAGTGAGGCTGTCGTGCCAATGAAATACAATTTCTGCTGGTTTTGCTTCGTATAGTTTAAGTAGGTCTTTCATGCTGAATATTAATTGGCGCAAAAGTATAAAATCAACAGCCTATAAAGACCGAAATATCAGATAGAATTAGCTTTATAAATCTGGCCTCCACAATGATCCCTGCTTGCTCCTGTAACCGAGCTTAAGATATTTACCTTATTCTCTAGGCGCAGAAGACCTAAGTAGGCGAATATAAGCGCTTCCTTAAAGTGTAAAACCTCCAAAGGGGCAAGCTCAATTTTTTTTGCACTTAAAAAACTTATCCTCTGCACTAAATGTTCGTTCAAGGCGCCTCCACCGCTAAAGAGACAGTTGTCGATCTTGTTTTTAACTAGGCATTTACTAATTTGCCTGGCACTATGTTCACTCAAGCTACTAATTATTACTTCTGGGCTTAGCTCATACGAATTAATCAATGGGAAAATTTCTTTCTTTACCCATTCAATTCCTAGACTTTTGGGAGCTGGCAATTGATAAAAGCCCAAAGCATCGAGCTCGACCACTAGTTTTTCGTGGTATGGGAAGGTAGCAGCGATTATACCACCATCGTCGTAAGGTAAACCGAGCTTTTGACAATAAAAGTTTAAGGCAATATTTAAGGGGCAAATGTCGAAGGCAATTCGCTCTCCATTTTTATCGAAAGAAATATTGGCGAAGCCACCGAGATTTAAGCAGGCTTGATGCTTGTTAAAAAGGTCTCTATCCCCAATGGGTACTAAGGGGGCACCTTGGCCGCCAAGAATCACATCATCCAGGCGGAAGTTGCTGATAGTAGTGCAATTGGTTATTGCGGCGATTTCTGGTCCGCAGCCTAATTGATAGGTAATACCCTTCTCGGGTTGGTGAAACCAAGTATGCCCGTGCGAGGCGATAAAGTCGAGCTTTAAATTATGTTTATTTATAAAAGTTTGGCTCGCTTTCGCTAGATAGATTCCATACTGGTGGTTTAGTTCCAAAAGTGCTTCTGCAGATAGGTTTTTATAGGTGAGTCTTTCTCGCCAAGAGCTAGAATAGGCAAGAGTTTCGGTTTTGACAATCTTAAATTGCCATTCCTTATCGAAGCTAAATTCTACGCCACAGAGGTCCAAGCCGTCTAAAGATGTGCCAGACATTAACCCTAATGCTCGGTATAAACGTTTCCTATTAATTTTTTCGCTCATAAAATGTACCTTTGCCATCCTTTCAATAAGCTACAAGATTAACTAATATTTGTTATGAAATTTGAACTAACAGAAGAGCATTTGATGATTCAGCAGGCGGCACGAGATTTTGCCCAGAATGAATTATTACCAGGAGTGATTGAGCGCGATGATAAGCAAGAGTTTCCCGCCGAGCAGATTAAAAAGATGGGTGAACTGGGCTTTATGGGCATGATGGTGGATCCTAAGTACAATGGTGCTGGTTTAGATACTATTTCATACGTGCTTGCCATGGAGGAAATCTCCAAGGTAGATGCTTCTGCTTCCGTAGTTATGAGTGTGAATAATAGCCTAGTTTGCTGGGGTTTAGAAAAATTTGGTACGGAAGAGCAAAAAGAGAAGTATTTGAAGCCTCTTGCTGCCGGTGAGAAAATCGGTGCATTTTGCTTATCTGAGCCGGAAGCAGGTTCGGATGCAACCTCTCAGAAAACTACGGCAATCGACAAAGGAGATCATTACCTTTTAAACGGAAATAAGAACTGGATTACCAACGGCGGATCGGCTTCGGTTTATTTAGTGATGGCACAAACCGACATAGATAAAGGTCACCGTGGTATAAACTGCTTAATTGTAGAACGCGGAATGGATGGTTTCGTAGTAGGCAAAAAGGAAGATAAAATGGGTATTCGTGGTTCGGACACGCACTCCTTAATGTTCCAAGATGTAAAAGTTCCTAAAGCAAATAGAATTGGGGAAGAAGGTTTCGGTTTTAAATTCGCTATGAAGGTCTTGAGCGGTGGACGTATTGGCATTGCTGCGCAAGCTCTAGGTATTGCTAGCGGCGCTTACGAATTGTCGGTAAAGTATGCTAAAGAGCGTATTACCTTTGGTAAGCCCATCGGCATGCATCAAGGTGTTGGCTTTAAATTAGCTGATATGGCAACGGAAATTGAGGCTGCACGTTTATTATGCCTTAAGGCCGCTTGGTTAAAGGATAAGGGTGAAAACTTTGATAAGGAGAGCGCAATGGCGAAATTATTCGCTTCTGATGTTGCCATGAAACAAACGGTAGAAGCGGTACAGATCCACGGAGGTTATGGTTATGTAAAAGAGTATCATGTTGAGCGCTTGATGCGTGATGCTAAGATTACTCAGATATATGAAGGTACTTCTGAAATTCAGAAAATAGTTATTTCGCGTGCAGTCTTAGCCGACTAAAAGCGATTGAAACAATAGAAAAGCGGCTTCGTTACTCACGACAGCCGCTTTTTTTATTCTTTTAAATCAAAGGGAGGCCTAACGGAGCGTCCAAAACCTAGGCTTAACAAAGGGTGAAGAGCTCTATAGCAAATCAGCGGCTTTTTCCAATTGCATACTACGGCTACCTTTTATTAGAATCATCTTATTTTTTACTTCCTGATTTTTGAGATAGGAAAGAAGCTCGTCGGTATTGGCAAAATGTTCTGCTTTTGCGCTAGTTTGCATGAATGCTTGGCCTACTAAAATTACTTTTTCGAAGTTATGCCGTTCTGTACTTTTAGCAATTTTTTGATGTTCTTCTTCGCTGTATTCTCCTAGCTCAAACATATCGCCTAAAATCACCCACTTGGAGTCCTTTGAAGTTAGATTGGCGAAATTTTCGAGGGAAGCCTGCATACTGCTAGGATTGGCATTATAATAATCGCGCAGTAGTTTGTTATTTTTTCCTTCATCTAGCTGGGAGCGATTATTATTGGGATGATAAGATTCGATACCTTTTTTAATGGCTTCGGGGCTTAGCTTATAATAGGAGGCAAGACTAATCGCAATGGCGATATTAGTAAAGTTATAAGTCCCCGTTAATTGGCTGGCGATATTTAGCCCCGAAAATCTTACATTAACAAAATTGGAGTGGCTTGGTTGCTCTTCTATTATAAAATCCGCTTGCTCTTTTCGGCCAAAGGTTATTTGGGAAACACCCTTACTTTTTTCCATCTGAACTGGATCCTCAAGGTTTACCAAGGCTTTTTTACCTTGCTCTCGCAAGTAATCATACAACTCGCTCTTTCCTTTAATTACCCCTTGCACTCCGCCAAAACCTTCTAAGTGAGCCTTACCATAGTTTGTGATTAAGCCCATGTCGGGCTTAGTCAATGAACTTAAAAAGGCAATTTCTTTTTGTGCATTAGCTCCCATTTCAATGACAGCAATGTCGTCATCCTTCCCAATACTCAAAAGGCTTAGCGGCACGCCAATATGATTGT
>CBFHVV010000038.1:0-26164 GCA_965658965.1 Croceimicrobium sp. | reverse complement strand
ATACCACGTGGCACTAAACATAAGCCTTATGCTCCAGAAGAAGTAAGCATTCTCTTGTTCGAGCCTGCTTCAACCCTTAATACTGGCAATGTAAAAAACAGCCGCAGTCGTTACGATTTAGAGAGGATATAAAATCAAGCATTATCTTTTAAGCATAAGGTGCTGATTTAGCCCATCATCTTTAAACTACCTTTGCGCTGAATTTGAATCAGCAATTTTGGATAACTTCGAAACACTAGGAATCAGCTCAGAACTTGTAAAAGGATTAACTGAGTTAAATATTATTCATCCCACTAATATCCAAAAGCAGGTAATTCCGCTTTTATTAGCAAGCTCTATGGATATTGTAGCTCAGGCTCAAACCGGCACTGGTAAAACTGCGGCTTATGGTTTACCGCTTTTACAGCAGATAGATCCTAAGCTAGACTCCGTGCAGGGCTTAATACTTTGTCCTACCCGCGAACTGGCTCAGCAAGTAGCCAAACAACTCTTTAAGTTTACGAAGTACTCTGCCAAAATATTCACCGAATCTGTCTACGGTGGAGAACATATTGATCGTCAAATTAGCGCTCTCGCTCGCCCAACCCATATAGTAGTTGCCACTCCTGGTCGCCTTATTGATCTAGTAAAACGCAAAGCAGTTGATTTACGCGGTGTAAAATCTGTAATTTTAGATGAGGCCGATGAAATGCTCAGCATGGGCTTTAAAAAAGAACTCGACGAAATTTTAGGCTTTCTACCCGCCGTGGAAAACAAGTGGTTATTTTCCGCCACCATTCCCAAAGAAATAAAAGCTATCATTACCAAGCATTTAGATGCTGGCGCACCGCGCATTGAGGTAAAGCAAGAAAATGTAGTAAACAAGAATATTTCACATCAATTTGTAAAATGTGAGGATGCCGACAAGCTGAATGCCCTACATCAATTTTTACGCATGGAACCCGATGAACGCGGTGTGATTTTTTGCAGAACCAAAGCCGCCACTAAAAAACTAAGTCAGCAATTAATTGCTAAAAACTTTGCTACCGATGCTATTCATGGCGACTTAATGCAGAAAGAACGCGATAAAGTTATGCGCGCCTTTAAAAATGAAACTTTACGTTTTCTCGTTGCTACAGATGTTGCTGCCCGAGGCATTGACATTTCAGACTTAAGCTATGTAGCTCATTATCAATTACCCGAAAGCGACGAATACTACACTCATCGCAGTGGCCGCACCGCTCGTGCTGGTAAAGAAGGTATTTCTATTTGTTTTGCTAATGCCTACGACTTAAAAACAATACGCAATTACGAGCGTAGCCTTGGGATTAAGTTTAAGGAAGTGAAAATCTAAGAGACTGCGAGTGAAATTTGAAATTTCGCATCTCTCTTTTATACCTAATTTCGCGACAAATTAAAGAAGCATGTCGGAGACTAAGGATGATAAAGAAGCTGCAAAGGTCAGCCCAGAGCAAGTAGACCTTTGTCTCTCGGTTTTACAAAACCTCAACAGTAATACAGATCAAATCTTTGAGATTCCTGAAGAAAAACGGAGGGAATTGCTGATTGCTGCTGGCATGTTATCTCGGCCTTCACGAGAAGAGTTTCATCGGCGCAAGCGCTCGGCCAAGAAAGCCGAGAAAAGGAAAATGCAGGAAAGAGATCGCCACGCTCGTAAAAATACGGGGATCCGCTCTGCGCGAGAAGCCATTGTTTTTGAAGCGCCAAAAATGCTTTCCTTCACCGACGATAGACCGAAAGAAGAACAAAAGCTAGAATCGCCACGCAACTGTTATGTGTGCAAGAAAGTATACCATAACCTACACCATTTTTACGACAGCATGTGTAAAGAATGCGGCGACTTTAATTATGCCAAGCGCTTTCAAACAGCAGATTTAAAAGGGCAAGTAGCACTGGTAACCGGCTCGCGACTAAAAATTGGTTACTACATAAGCTTACAAATGTTGCGCTCGGGGGCTACCGTTATTGCCACTACCCGCTTCCCGGTTGACTCGGCCTTACGTTTTGCCAAAGAAGCCGACTACCACGAATGGAGTGATCGACTTAAAATTCACGGTTTAGACCTGCGGCATATTCCCAGTGTAGAAATCTTCTGTAATTTTATTGAACAGCGCTACCAAAGACTAGACATCTTAATTAATAATGCTGCGCAAACAGTAAGACGACCAGCTGGCTTTTATCAGCACCTAATGGCCAATGAAAGTTTGCCGATGCATAAGCTTCCACGCACTGCCCAAGAGTTACTAAAAGATCACGATGAATGTATTCAAGAATTAGAATCTCTCAGTAGTTCATTTTCGGATAAAGAACAGAAAAATTTACCCCTTAGCTGGCATGGAAAGCAATTAGGCGTGGGCTTAAGGGCTTCCGCAGAACTTTCACAAATCCCTTATACTATCGACGATTCCCTTGCCGATGAAGAGGTTTTCCCGATGGGTAAATTAGATGCCGATCTACAACAAGTGGACCTGCGTAAAACCAACAGCTGGCGCTTAAAAATGGGCGAAATTCATACCAACGAAATGTTAGAGGTTCAGCTGGTAAATTCGGTGGCGCCCTTTGTGCTTTGCAACAGACTTAGCCATATCATGAAAAAGGAAAATACGGGTATGAAGCACATTATAAACGTATCGGCCATGGAAGGCAAATTTCATCGTTGGCATAAAGAAGATCGCCATCCTCACACCAATATGGCCAAGGCAGCCTTAAATATGATGACGCATACCAGTGCCTCCGATTTGGCCAATTATGGCATCTATATGAATGCGGTAGACACGGGCTGGGTTACCGATGAAGATCCTGCGGAACTGGCAAAACGAAAAGAGGAAGTACACGACTTTCAGCCTCCCTTAGATATTGTAGATGGAGCGGCTCGTGTTTTAGACCCGCTATTAGACGGAATAAATACCGGCAAACACTGGTGCGGAAAATTCTTGAAAGACTACCGCCCTATCGATTGGTAATAAACTGAGGGGCATTATCGGGCTCGGCTCGGCATATTCCTTTAATTTAGCTCAAAACAAATGTTTGGATTTTGACCTAATCATCATCGGTGGCGGTTTAGCCGGCCTCTGCAACGCTTTACACCTCTCGCTTAAGGGGACTAAGGTTTTAGTGATTGAAAAAGATGCGTACCCCAAGCATAAAGTTTGCGGTGAATATATTTCCAATGAAGTACTACCCTACTTGCAGTCATTGGGCTTTAACCCTTTTGATTACGGTGCAAAAGCGATTAATGAACTTCAGCTAAGTACGGCTACTAGTAAATCGATACAAGTAAAATTGCCGCTTGGCGGTTTTGGCATTAGCCGTTATTGTATAGATGCAGAGCTGGCCCGAGCAGCACAAAATGCTGGAGCCACATTTAAATGGGGAAAAGCCAGTGAAATAATTTTCCGAGATGACTATTTTGCAGTTTCCACTGCCGATGGGAAAACCTTTAAAGCTCCTTTTCTCATTGGCGCCCATGGCAAACGAGCCAAGTTAGACCGAGATTTACAACGTCCTTTCATACTGAAAAAATCCCCTTTCCTTGGAGTCAAAGCCCATTATAGGGGCTCCTTTCCCGAAAACCTAGTAGGCCTTCATAACTTTGCAGGAGGTTATTGCGGGGTATCCAAAGTAGAGAACGACCATATTAATATCTGCTACCTGGTCAATTACAAGTCCTTCAAAAAGTATAAATCACTCGAAGATTTTCAAGAAAAAGTATTAGCCCAAAATAAGTTTTTGCAACAAGCCTTCTCAGAATCTGAGCTAGCCTTTGAAAAACCTCTTACCATTAGTCAGGTATCATTTTTAGAAAAAGCACCAGTAGAAAACCACATTTTAATGTGCGGCGATAGCGCTGGCATGATTCATCCCCTAGCCGGCAACGGTATGGGAATGGCAATTCGCTCGGCCCAAATCTTATCTACCTTAATTTTAGAATTTAGAGAAGGTAAAATCACATCGCGACAAGCCCTAGAATTACAGTACCAGAGGACGTGGAACCAAGAGTTTAAGAGCCGCTTAAAATACGGTCACCTAATTTCCCGTGCCTTCAAACTAACTTGGCTCGCTGAGATATTAATGACAGCCCTAAAATTAATACCCAATTTAGTACCGTTAATTATTACAAAAACGCACGGTAAAGCCATGAAGCCAATACAATGAAGAAACTGGACACCAGCAAGAGAAGTAGTGAAGTTGAGATAATGGATGATTTGGAAATGGGTGGTGACCTACTGCGAAGAACTCTTGACCAGTTGGCTCTCATTAATAAATGGCTAGGTGGTAATGCCCTCAGCAAAGATGGACTTCTAAAATTACTGACTCATCACCCGAAAGGGCAAGAAATTAAAATAATTGATTTTGGCTGCGGACATGGTGATATGCTGCGCGAACTAGCCCCTTTACTAAGAAAAGAAGCTTATAATTTTAAATTGCTAGGTATTGACGCAAATCAAACGGCAATTGATTATGGAATTGAATTATCGAAAAACTACCCCGAAATAAGCTATCTCTGTGCTAATGTTTTGAATGATGAAGTTCGGAATATGACTTGTGACATAGCTTTATGCACGCTCTTTCTGCACCACTTTGAAGATACTATTGCCTTTAATTTTGTACAATCCATGGCGCAAAATGCCAAGATCGGTGTGCTTATCAATGACCTTCACCGGCACAAATTAGCTTACCGCCTTTTTAGCGCTTTACGAAGACCCATCAATAACCATATGGTTACAGAAGACGGCCTTACTTCCATTTTAAAGAGTTTTAAGAAAAAAGACTTGGAGCAATTTGCAAAAAGACTACCTTATAAAAGTACAATCAGCTGGCGTTGGGCTTTCCGATGGCAGTGGATAATTAAAAAGATATGAGTGTAAAAATAACTGCTATTGCTAGCCAGCTACCACCTTATACCCGACTGACCTCGGAAATAATTCCCTACCTAAAAGTCTGGCTTAGCGGTCAAGAAGAAAGGTTTCAACGTAAAGTGGTGAAGCTTTTCGAAAATGCGGGAGTGGAGCGCCGTTACTCTATTATGGATGCAGAGGATGTTTTCTTGCAAACTTCATTCGAACAAAAAAATGAAGTATATAAAAGAGAGACGATTAAACTCGCGGAAAAGGCATTACTAAAAGCACTAGAGAAGGGAAAGCTAAACCCAAAAGATATAGATTATATTATTACCGTAAGCTGCACTGGTATTATGATCCCTTCCGTAGATGCCTATTTAATTAACAATTTAAAGCTAAAGCAAGATATTGTTAGGCTCCCTATTACAGAGATGGGTTGTGTTGCAGGCGTATCGGGCATGATTTACGCTAAAAACTTCCTAAAAGCCAATCCTAATAAAAGAGCGGCCGTAATTGCCGTGGAGTCGCCCACCTCAACTTTTCAGTTAGATGATTATTCTATGGCCAATATTGTTAGTGCGGCCATTTTTGGAGATGGCTGTGCCTGCACAATCTTATCTTCTTACCCCAATGAAGAAGGGCCCGAGATTATCGATGAAGCTATGTATCACTTTTACGATGCCGAGCACATGATGGGCTTTGCCTTGAAAAATACCGGTTTACAAATGATTCTAGACAAAGAAGTGCCCGATAAAATAGCTGAGCACTTCCCGCAGATTGTACAGCCCTTCCTAAGTCGTAATCATATGGATATAAAAGATTTAGACCACCTAATTTTTCACCCTGGCGGAAAAAAAATAGTACAAACAGTAGAAGAACTTTTTGGAAAGCTTGGAAAAAATATCGATCATACCAAAGCAGTATTACGCGATTACGGCAATATGTCTAGCGCCACTGTGCTTTACGTTTTAGAAAAATTTATGCAAGAAGGCGTAAAAAAAGGGGATACTGGCTTAATGCTAAGCTTCGGACCTGGCTTTACGGCACAAAGATTATTATTAAGATGGTAAAAGACTTTACAGACAAAAACGAGTGGGCCCTTATTTTGGGGGCATCGAGCGGAATGGGATTGGCATCCGCAAAGAAATTAGCAGCGCACGGATTAAATTTATGCCTAGTGTACCGCAGTCGCAAATTAAACCTAGAGTCTATTGAGGCAGAGTTCTTGCAAATTAAAAACGACCACGGGGTGCAAGTGATTCACTTTAATCTCGACGCTACTCTCACCGAAAAAAGAGAAGAAGTAATTGCCGCTTTGGGATTTCAATCGGAGTATTCGAAAGTGAAAGTCTTGGTGCACAGCATAGCCAAAGGCAATCTTAAGCCAATGGTCTCAAAAGACAAGCCCACCCTTAAAAACGATGATTTTCACCTTACCTTAGAAAACATGGCTTTCAGCCTCTACGATTGGGTGCAGGCCATTTATAAAAAAGCCTTATTTGCAGAAGACGCTCGGGTAATTAGCTTTACCAGCATGGGAAATCAAAGAGCCTGGGAGAATTACGCGGCGGTTTCTGCCGCCAAGGTTGCCCTAGAAGCGATTACTCGCAGCATTGCTCTAGAATTTGCCCCCTATGGAATAAAGGCGAACTGTATCGAAGCAGGCATTACTGATACTAACTCCTTTCAAATGATTCCTGGTCACGAAAAGCTAAAAGAATTTGCCACTAAGCAAAACCCTTCCGGAAGAATGACCAGCCCTGAAGATGTAGCTGGGGCGGTTTATTTATTGTGCAAGGAGGAAGCCAAGTGGATAACAGGAACCACCATTCCGGTTAACGGTGGAGAACATTTACGCTAGAATGACATCGGAAGAGATCATAGCATTACTGCCCTACCAAGAGCCCTTTTTATTTGTAGATGAGATTAGTACCATTGATGAAAATTCCATTAGTGGAAGCTTTCATTTTCATAAAGAACTTAGTTTTTATCAGGGGCATTTCAAAGAGCGGCCACTTACCCCAGGAGTTATTCTTACCGAAACCATGGCTCAAATTGGATTGGTATCTTTCGGTATCTATTTAATGAAACAAGCTGGTAAGGAGCTCAACAACTTGCAAATAGCTCTCAGCTCTACAGAAGTAGATTTCTTCAAACCGGTTTACCCAGATGAGCAAGTAGTCGTAAAAAGTCGTAAAGAGTACTTTCGGTTTTCTAAGCTAAAGTGTGCGGTTGAAATGTACAATAGTAGCGATGAGTTAGTTTGCCGAGGAAAAATTGCAGGGATGATTGTGAGCTAAAACTGGATACAAATGAAGACAAGAGTTGTAATTACTGGTTTAGGTGTAGTTGCTCCCAATGGAGTGGGGCTCGCCCAATTTGAAGAAGCGATTAAAAAGGGTCAGTCGGGTATTCAATTTTACCCGCAGCTCAAAGAATTGGGGTTTTCTTGTTGTATTGGCGGCATACCAGAGATTTCTGAAGAGAAAAAACGCCAGTATTTTAGCGAATTACAACTAAAGGACTTCAAAAGCTCCGGTATTCTTTATGGTTGTATTGCTGGTATAGATGCATGGAAGGATGCTGACTTAGAAATTAAAGATCAGCCCGATTACGATAGCGGAAGCATATTTGGAGCCGGTACTTCTGGCGTAGAAAAGTTTCGGGAGGCGATTTACAAATTAGATGATAAAAAAGTGCGTCGCCTGGGTAGTACCGTGGTCGCGCAAACTATGGCCAGCGGTGTTAGTGCCTATTTGGGCGGCATGATTGGCTTAGGGAATCAAGTTACTACAAACTCTTCGGCCTGTACCACGGGTACCGAAGCAATATTAATGGGTTACGATCGCATTAAAGCCGGTAAAGCCAAGCGCATGTTGGTGGGCAGCTGTAGCGACGATGGCGCATACGTTTGGGGCGGTTTTGATGCAATGCGAGTACTAAGCTATAAACATAACGAAAGTCCCGAAAAAGGCTCAAGGCCAATGAGTGCCAGTGCTTCTGGCTTTGTGCCCGGTAGTGGGGCTGGGGCTTTAGTCTTAGAATCTCTTGAAAGTGCTTTGGCAAGAAAAGCATTTATCTATGCTGAAGTCCTCGGTGGCGAAGTTAACTCTGGCGGTCAGCGCAATGGCGGCACTATGACTGCCCCAAACTCCGAAGCGGTGCAGGAGTGTATTAAACGAGCGATAGCTAACGCAGAAATTAAAGGATCGGAGGTAGACGCCATTAATGGTCATTTAACGGCAACGATTAAAGATGCTACAGAAATAGAAAATTGGCGCAGTGCCCTCGGCTGTGAGAGAGAGACTTTCCCTTTTATTAACTCGCTTAAATCTATGGTGGGGCATTGCTTATCGGCTGGAGGGGCCATAGAAAGTGTGGCCAGCATTCTGCAAATAAAAGGAGGCTATATCTTCCCAAATATTAATTGTGAAGATATAAATGAAGATATTGCTGCCTTAATATCAAAAGATAAAATACCTCAACATTTAAGGGCCCAGAACATAAAAATCTTAGCCAAGGCGAGCTTTGGTTTTGGAGATGTTAATGGCTGTATCATTTTTAAGAAATACGAAGACTAATGAGTGGAAAAGAGACCTTAATTAAGGAACTGAAAGAGATCATTAAACCTTATGTGCAAAATCAGGAGGCGTTTAAAAAGCTTAGCGAAGAAACGCATTTCATCACTGACTTAGAGATTAATTCGGCTAACTTAGTAGACATAGTTTTAGATACCGAGGATAAATACGATATTGAAATTGACAACGAATCCATGGATAAGATGTCAGATGTAAAATCGGCTATGCAGGTAATTCAGGATAAAATAGCCACGAAGGGTTGATTGGTAACGATATAATAGATATCGCCTACACCAGGAAAAGCACCAATTGGCAGAGGCCAAGGTTTTTAGCGAAAGTTTTTAATACAGAGGAGCAAGAGTATATTAATAAGGCTAATGATCCATTTCTAATGATTTGGCAGTTGTGGAGCATGAAAGAAGCGGCTTACAAAGCCTATGTCCGCCAAGGTGGCTCTGCTTTTAATGATCCCAAGAGAATAGATATTGCCTTAGATTCCCAAAAATCAGGAGAAGCTCGAATAGATTCCTTCCGCTGCTCTCTAATGTCAAATAATACGGCCCATTATATTGTAAGCCACACTAGAAAAAACAGCAAGCATCGACTAATTAATAAAGTATTTAAAGTAGATAGTAAAGCTCCCGCAAACCCATCTACGCAAGTGTATAAAAAGCTATTTACCTGCATTGCCATAGATCGGCGGTTGAACGAGCAGGCACTCTCCTTAAAAAAAGAAGTAAATCGCGTCCCGCAGCTTTATTATCAGGATAAGAAATTAAACATTGACTTTTCGCTTAGTCACCATGGTGAATTTGCAGCAATTTCATTTTTAAGCTGCCCCTAATATTGGTTTTAAAGAGTGCTGTAAAGGCTACTCAGTTCAGCAAAAAACCTTTAACCTTTTCATTAAAAAACTCTGCTTGTTCAAAATGCATAAAATGCCCCGCTTCAGGAACCATAAAAAGGGTACTATTAGGCATTTTCGCATGGCCTTTTTCCGCTATAACTCTTGTTTCACCTCCCGTTAAAAAGCGATTAGGGATTAGCTGATCTGCTTCACCGAAGAAGATTAGGGCTGGCTGTTTAATTTGGTCAAGATAGTCGAAAACGGGACGATCTACCATTGCCTTAATAGATTCTGCAACAATATAAGCATAGCCTTCAAAATCACTAGCTGACCGCATTGCAATTCGATCTCGAATCATGAAATCTGCACTTTCGGGCATTTTATAAAAGTTAATGGCGATATTATCTTGAATATTTTTTGGCTTAGCGAAGATGCTTAAACTTGGTGTGGCCACATTACGAAACCACTGTTTTTCTCCATCGTGAAAAGTTTCAAAGCCGGCTGGCGCCACCAAAAGCAGCTTCTTAACGCGCTGAGGGTATTGTAAAGCGGTAATCAAGCTAATTTGGCCGCCCATGGAATGGCCACCCATAACAAAGCTCTCTATTCCCAAGCTATCGGCAAGCTCTATTACCGTTTGCGAGAAAAACTCCATACTAGCCGAATAAGGTCCCTTTGAAGATCGACCATAACCGGGTAAGTCAAGCGCAATAACGCGAAAGTTTTCACTTAGACTGGGTATATTATTTTTCCAAGCTGGAATATAGCTCCCCAAACCATGCACCAGTAATATGGTTTCGCTACCTTTTCCCTCATCAATATAAGCCACTTCAACCTTACTACTAAGTTTCTGCTTTTTTACGGTAAAAGGATATTGTAAGTCGTCCATAGACTGTAAACCCTGCACGGATGCGTAAGGACTCGCACAGGCTGCTACTCCTAGTATTACAATAAATAGGCTGAGTTTTGTAAATACTCTTTTCATAACTAAAACATTAACCATTTGTAGCCCACAAATACTGTCCAAGGGTTGCTGGGCCGCACGTTAGAGCCACCGTTAACTCTAGGACTATCGTAAAAGTCGCCCAACCACATATAGGCTGCGTGCAACTCTAAATTCATATACACTTTAGGTGTCCAACTAATTCTACCATTCGCTTCCACCCCCAACAGATTACCTCCACCTCTAGTAGCCACATTGCTTAAGGCGGCAGCGGTACCCATTTTAAAGTTTAGCTTATTAGGGCTGATGTCGTAATGCCAGTTTAAAGTGCCTCCTGTAAGGCCATAACCTAAATTAGAAATATCGTTAACCGCGGCTACAAAACGGTTTACCACGTTACCATGTGGAAATAAAATATAAGAACCATGACTAATCCAAACACTTACCGGTGCTCCCCAATTATTGCCAGTCATAACTCCGCTAAAATTATTGTCACTTATGCCATTATTATCCCCGGTTGAATAAATTAAATCGGTGGTAATTACATCACCCTTAGTTTTACCGTAGCGATAACCTGATTTAAGATTTAAGGCAAAACCGCCTACTGTTGCTCTTTGCGCGTATAAGTCGCCTTCTACCAAAGTATCAACACTTCCTAAATTATAATTTACAAAACCCGTCATCATAAAACGGTCACTAATAAAGTCTGGATTCCGTGACCAAAAAGTGCCTAACCAAAAAATATCTGCCTTATAAGGGTTTCCGCCTAAAGGAAAACGAAAAGAGCCGTTATAATCACTCAAGGTAGAGTTTAAGCCTTGGCCCAAAATGGATGGCCCGCCCTCTCCGTTTGCTCTATCGCGCACGTAATTAACCGATCCGCCCCAGCGCCAATTGGCACTAATGTCGCGCTCGTACATAATCTCGTACATACTTACGTCGTCGTTTTCCTGAATTTGATTTTCGTAAAACTTCCATGCTCCAAACTTCCAGCGATTAAAATCACCTTGGTAGCGCGCCGAGATACCAGTAGCATCCGTCCCCCAATACATTAACCTGTAACCCGTCTCCGTAAGGGTGCCAAATAAGGTACGGTATGGATTATAAGGAGAGTCATACATCCTCTGCAAGCCTATGTTTACCGTCCAGTTTTTATAGGGAATAAGTTCTAACTCTACGTTTTGGGTTTGAATGTTTACTTGATCGCCAGAAATAGCACCACCAAAGTTGCCGCCAGTTCCGTAAGAAACATCGCCCCAAGTAAAATCTATTTCAAAAGAGGCCCTTAAGATCGCTCGTCCGTTAAAGAGTTTAGGTTGATAGATGAAAAAGGGAAGTAATCTTTGTTCTACATAATAGCTGGTATTTGTATCCGAAGTGGTGGTCGTATTTTGTCCAAATAAACGACCAAAAACCTGTCCCTTTAAGAAGTCATTGCTAGGATAATAGTTAGATGACACGCCTTGACTATACCAGTACGCCAGAAACTGAAATTCTCGCTCACTGTGTTGCGGAATTTCACTATCAAAAACCTTTATACCCTCCCCAGCTTGCACTTGCGCTTGGGACGGTAAAGCAAGTAATAAAATAAGCAAGGCCCCACAGAGCTTTTTCATGGCTAAAAATTAAGATTAAAAAAAGAAGGCAGAATAAATTCTGCCTTCTGGATAAACTAAGGGGGCTTAGTTTAATTCTCGATAAGTTTGAATATTGATAGTCCCTAATGCGCCGCCGTTTGAACTTCCAAAGCCATCGGCTGGTGTAGGAGGTGTTGCACCGATATCTGGGCTAGTTTGCACAATTTCATAACGCATCACAGATCCTGACACTTCAAAAATGCCTTCACTTACTAATGCCGCTGGAGAACTTTGATTCACCTCAATGGTGTAAATTTCACCTTCGCTAGATTTGGTTTGGGTATACACCCCAGAAAGTGTAAGCTTTGCTCCGTTGGTATCATACTGCTCTACGGTATAACTAAAGTCGGTACGGAAATTAGCGTAAATTGAATCGGTTCCAAAAAGGGAGGCTAGGATTGGTGCTACGTCGTTACCCGCTGATGCCCACTCGCCTTGAATACCGACCGCTTGCTGCACCGGGGTGTCTACGGTTTCATCTTCGTCCTCGCAAGAGACCATAAAAAAGGAAAGACTTACTAAGGCTAGGGTCCAGAATTTGAATTTTTTCATTGTAATTTCTTTAAGTGTTATAGTTGTAGGTTGTCACCCCTGTTAAATATCTTACTAAGTTAAGATTGCCTCTTAGCAGCAAGCCTCAATGAAATAACTCACGCATCTTGACAAAAGGGCGAAAACAACCTATCGGACCGTACTTTCTATTGAATATCAATTATTTAAACTTCCACTAAAGATGGCTGACTTTCCTTTTTTCAGATCTGCCGGAGCAATTGGAATTAATTCCTCGTAAATGCGCTGCAAGCGATCACTCCTTTTATTTTCGAACTCTATACCAGCTACCGCCTCTTTCATTTCAAAAATCAGATCTTCAACATTAGCACCTCTTTCTATAAAGCGAGCTACACTAATGTACCAGCTAATGGTGGGTAAATAAGAACTATTAAAACGATTGCTCCTGTCCAAGCTTTCAATTTTAAACTGACGAGCTAGATAAAGCAATCGACCATATTTCTCCTGTATCATTAAGGCGCGGAAATAGGCCACAAAAAACAGATGCCACCTACCATTTAGTACTTCTTTACTGTATGCCTTTAAGAAAGAGTCGGCAAAATCCTCGGCATCGCTCACTCTTCCTATATCAATCATGCACTTTATGTAGAAGGCTATAAAACCGATCTTATTATGAAGGCTCGCACTTTGATGCATTTCTGGGAAGGCCTCGCGTAAAAGCTTTAAGGCTTGCTCGCTTTTTCCTTGTCGCAGTAGCACTGCTCCCAAGTTGGTAAGGTAAAAGAGGTAATCTGCATTTTTGTAGCGCAGGCTTAAATAGCCATATTGCTCCGCTTCATCCAAGCTACTAAAACGGCTGAGGTACAATAATCGGTTAGCGTAATAATTGGTTAAAATTCGCTTGGAATAATACCGGCCTTCTTTAAATTTTTGATCAATCGCATTGTAAAGCCTTTTTAGCTTCGTAAAGTTGCCCAAATTAAAATACAAAAGCGATAAACGTATAAAAGCCGAATACTGGTTCATGCCATCTATGCGAGAACTATAAACGATTTTAGAAAGGAAGTCTTCCCAGTTTTCTAAAGATTCCGCCCGATTACGGTACTGACTAATTATATCGGCGGTAGCTTGTTGTAGCTTATTAAAAACCTCTTGCGCATTAATGAAATCGGCCCGATGGGCGTGCAGATAATCTGCTACAACACTAGCGCTTTTTTCTCGTAAACGAATTAATAAGAAGTGCTCGTAATGCTGAGCCAGCTCATAAATTTTTCGAAAGTAAAAATGGCTAGGCTTACCTTTCTGCAGCCACTTATGAATTTCCGTCTCGGTGCGTTTATCCACCTGATCTAAAAGCACTTTTGCTTCCAATTGTTGAATAACCAATAGCTGCTGATCAACATCTGACTCTTGCAATCTTTCCTCCATCCATTTCTTTAGGTTGGAATATTTGCGTCTATCTATGGAGGCATCAAAACTTTTTGGCTTTTCGCGATGCGCAATATTATATAAGATGGTATCAAAAATTGCTTTATTCTCTTCGCTTTGAAAATTGGCAACGCTCGCTAAAAAGTGCACCTCATGTGGAAAAAGGTTACCTGCGAAAGCACTAAACTTGGATAATTTCTGCTTCATGGCTTAAAAGTAATAAGCCACATTTAATCTACCTTGAGTATTATGATTTTAACCCTATTAATGATTTGAATCAAGGTCTGGGCGGCATTGCTGAAGCGAAGATAAGATACGTGAATCTCATTTTCAGTAGAATGTATCATTTGTAAACGTAAGTAACCGCCTTGCGTTTATTTGTTGATGGGCACATTTTATTTTTTACTAAATTCTCTTTCATACCAGAGCAAGCTTCCAAGGATATTCTCTTTACTATCGGTTAGCTCGTTTAAATTATATCTGAATTTATTAGGAGCCCCAATTAGCTCAATTTCTAAAAAATGATTGACCTCAGGTCCTCCGTCAATCCTATTATTCGTCTTATGCCAACTATAATCCTCTTCTCTAATATAACTATACCCTAGGTAGTTGTCCCAACCTTTAAATACTCCATTGACTTCAATACCACTAGTCTTGAGTTTTATTGAATTTTGATTCCCAAGGCTCTTTTTAAAATAAAAAATGAAGAACAAGTTAAGCGTCAAGAATAAAGCTAAAGACCAAAGAGTCAGTAGGTCTTGAGCTTCGAATTCGGATAGTAAACCTAGGGCTAAAAAAATATTTAAACCTAAAATGGTGTAGAGCATTTTTTGTTTTGAAAAACTAACTGTGTAAGGAATTCTTGGTTTCTGACGTAGTTTAAATTCTCTTTGGTAGTTGACTTTTGAACCATGTGTTCTTTTATTTCTTAGCTCTTTTCTAATCTTTAAAACCTTTTCAGAATCCCTTGAGTAGTCATTACAAGTTTTTGTGAATGTTGGAAGGTCATTGATTAGACCACAGATGAAGCCTTTTTCAAATTCAAATTCACCATGTTTACATGCTTTGCAATAACTAACCTGTAGAGCTCTGTTCATATTTTTAGTTTTATCCTTTTCGTTTGTTTGCTGGATAATTTAATCGTTTCTCTTATTTGTGATATTTTGCCCAACGGTTTTTATCAACGTCTGGGCGGTATTGCTGAAGCGAAGATAAGATACGTGAATTTCATTTTCAGTAGAAGGCCCAACTAGTGATTAGGTGCAATCCCTACTCGCTTAGTTTAAGTCCCCAAAAGACAGTTAGGTCATTCTTTTAGTACTAGCTTTCTGAGATAGGTAGCTCAATAAGCAATCTCTTTCTATCAATTTTTCCACTATCGGTAAGGGGCAGTTGATCTACAAAAACAAAGCTTTTAGGGATTTTAAATTTTGCCAATCCTTCCACACAATAGGCATGCAGTTCTTCGCCACTTAAAGTAGATGCGCTTACGATAATAGCCTTGCCTACTTCACCCCATTTCTTGTCTTTCACGCCAACCACCGCTACTTCCCTAATATTCGGGTGATTCCCAAGGTATTTTTCGACCTCTGCTGGGTAAACGTTTTCACCGCCAGAAATAAACATGTTTTTTATCCGATCTACTACATAAAGGTAACCCTCTTCGTCTTTTCGCAAAAGGTCACCCGTTCTAAACCAGCCGTTTACCAAGCTTTTAGCACTTGCTTCTGGGTTGCGCCAATAACCAGGCGTTACGACCGGACCACGCAACCAAAGTTCGGCCGTTTCATTAATACCGGCCTCTACTCCATCTTCTTTAACCAATTTACTTTCTATGTAAAAATTGGGGAAGCCTATTGATCCACGCTTTCGAATCGCATCTTCTGCTGGCAAGGAAGTAACATTGGTACCCACTTCAGTTAAACCGTAGCCCTGGCGAATCATTACTCCTTTGGTGGCCCACTTTTCAATAAGCGGAATAGGTAGCGCCTCACCCCCTACAATAAAGTTGCGCAGTGCTGGCAATTCAACTTTATCGAAATGCGCACAATCGGCTAGCATTCGCACCATGGTCGGAACCGCCATAAACAAGGTTGCTCCTTCACTTTCCAATAAACTTAAAGCCTCATCTGCTTCAAATTTTGGCAAAACGGTTACCGAGGCGCCAAAATGTAAAAAGGGCGTCGTTAAAACGTTCCATCCACCAGTATGAAAAGGCGGCATCACCATTAAGGTATGATCACTCGCCCGCACATTTAAACGCAAAGCGGTATTAACGCTATTCCACATCATCATTTGGTGGGTGTATATTGCGCCTTTGGGGAATCCGGTGGTTCCAGATGTGTAAAGAATAAAAATCGGGTCTTCTAAGGCTGGTCCCTCTGCAATGGTATCTCCTAAATTCATTTCGGTCCAATCTTCAATCCTTTCTATAGGGAAGCTTGGAATCTTAGTCTCTTTATTAGCAGCCTCGGCCAGTGATTGATATTTTCTCTCCGACAAAAACAAATTAGGCTCACTATTTTCAAGTAAGTATTCGATCTCACGCGCAGCCAAGCGCTGATTAAAGGGAACGAGAATAAATCCAAGCTTTTGCGCCGCTGCAAAAAGAATAAAATAGGGCAAACCAAAGTCAGATAAAACTGCTACTCGATCCCCTTTTTTAATTTTCTTTTGTCCTTGCAGATAGAGCGCCAATTGCTCGCCTTTGCGATTTAATTCGGCAAAGCTTAAGCTTTCTCCCGTTGAGGCATCTTTTACCGCCATTTTATTGGGCGAATAAACACTCCACTTGGCAAACCAATCGGTACTACTAAACATCTTCGAAAGATTTATTCTTATAAAATTGCTGCACGATTAAGGCTAAAAGAATCGCCGAAAATATGGCGAAGGTAGCGGGAATAGCAGGGTTTCGGGTTTCCATTTGCATATAAGATCCTAGCCTTAAGTAATAAATCGAAAAGTGAACCACTACCGCTCCAATTGCAGCGGACAAAGCCGCAAAAGAATGAGCCTTAGGAAAAAAAAGACCTATACAAACGGGAACACAAGCCGCAGCGAAATAAGCATAAACACCGTTTTGGGCAAAAATTGCTACACTTAAATCAGGTTCTACTATTTGCTGATATGAAAAAAGAAAAGATATACTAGCCAAAACCACTATCACCCAGCGGTTGAGACCTACTTGCTTTTTCATTTCCACCATGGTCTCGGCCTTTTTTCGACCACTTAAAGGCAAGATAATATCTGCGGTGATGGTGGTGCTTAAACTTTGGATCAAGCCTTCTAAAGTAGAAATCCCAGCCGAAATAAGACCCAATACAACCAGCAAGCCTAGATACACAGGAAACTCATTTACCACATAAGTAGATACTACCTCATCTACTTTAAGGGCCTCACCATTAATTTGCAGAGATGGAAACTCAATACGTGCGTAGAGCCCCACAATAACTACTAGAAAAAAAATAATTTCTACTAGAATACCCGTGAGCAAGTACTTATTTACATCGCTCTCCTTTTTCAGCAATAGTGATTTGGTAATAATATGCGGTTGAAATATAACGGCAATACCAATAATAATTTGACAAAAAACAATTTCGAAAAAATCGCGAAATAGCGGACTTTCCGCATTTTTCGTAGCCACTAAATTTGGATCTATTGCCGCAAGCTTATCGATAAAACCCTTTACCCCCTCACTAAAATGCTCGTAACCCGAACCCAGCAAAACAAAGGCTACAACTAGCATTAAACTAGCTTGTATTGTATTGGTATAAACCATGGAGTTGGCGCCGCCAAACATCATATAACCAAAAACAAAAACTACTATACCAAGTAAAACGTAGACTGGATTGGCGTCGAGGCTTTTAGCTATTACTTGGGTGAGGCCTACACAAATGAGAACGATAAAGGTGATTAACAATAAAGAAAGAAAGGCAAAATAGCGTTCCATGGCGATGCTTTTAAAACGGGTACCCATCCACTGCGCCATGGTTAGGGCTTTCGCGGTATTGCCATGTTTTCGGAAGCCTTTGGTTAAAAGCACCAAGGAAATTAAAGCGGCAATAGGTAGAATTACGGCATAAGAAATAATAGCGGGGAGGCCGAAATATGCAATAATGCCAGGATTGATAATAAAAGTTGCTGCACTAGTCATGGAAGCGGCTAGGGCTAAGCCAATGGAAATAGGGGAAAAAGCAATACTTCCCAGTGCATAGTCATCTATATTTTTGGTTCGCAATGCACCGCGAATAACAAAAAAAAGGGTAAGCCCCATAAAAGCAGCTAGCATAATGGCCGTGGCCCAAACCATGCCTACTGGTGCAGCTTCGTTCATATCGAAAAAGTACTTTGTAAATGCTCGTCTAACAATTGGGAGAACTCATCTGCCTTTTCGATAAATGGTGTATGACCAGTATTTTGCATCACAATTTCTTCGAAGGTGCAACCACTTTTACAAAGTTGCTCCAAAAAATAGCGTGTTTGTCCAATCATTGGCTGGGGTGGATACACCTCCTCACCTGGGTAATCTGGCACTAAGCCCAGCTTCCCTAAAGTGCCCATTTCAAAGAGAGAATTATCCGATACTATCTGATCATCACTACCCCGAATCCATAAAAATGGCAATTTAATATTTGCTGCCATCAATTTTTTAGCTCCTTCTCGGGCGTATTTCGGAGAACTGGCATTGACAGGACCAAATTTTCCAGGAGCTACGAATGGCCAATTAGAAGAAGTTTCGAAATCGCCCGGATAAGCATCTTCAGCTACACGCTGGGCCAATAGACCATCTAGTAATTTTTCTTCTCGCTCAGGCCTAAAGGGCGGCTTCCAGTAAAAACTATTCATAACTACCCGCGGACTGGCCTGGGGGTTTTCTTCCGATTTATCGCCCTCCTTCATAAGTCGGGCAAAGTCCTGGTTGACCGTACCGCCGCCCGTACCTGCAAAATCGCTATAACAAGGAGTACCATAAATATCTTTCGTTCCGCCGAATCCGAAAGGAGAAGCAGGTGCCACTAATACGACGCTTTTAAAGCGTTCGGCTTGCATTAAGAGTAAATTATATATAGCCGATCCCCCCATGGAATGGCCCACCAAATGACAGCTTGAAATTTTAAGCTCATCCAGTAGTTCAATTATATCTTCCGCCCACTGCCGGCAACCTTGGGTCGCATCCATCGGCAAACCCTCCGTAGCGCCATAGCCCCTAAGATCTACTGCTATTCCGCAAAATTCGGGCGCAAGCATCTCCATTTGCTCCTCCCAAAAAACACTGCTACTGGCATTGCCGTGGATAAAAAGCACAAACTCTTGTGCGTCATTTCCAGTGCTGATAATATTCTGGCTTAAGGCGGGGGTCTTGACTAAGCGCTGCTCCAACATTTTGCTAAAATTTAAATTAATATTTCACCATACTTCCCGCGAAAGCGAGTCCGCCGCCCGAACCAATAAGAGTGATTAAATCTCCTCGCTCAATTAGCTGATCTTCCACGGCTTTATTTAGAGCCATTGGGATAGCGGCCGAGCCCGTGTAGCCGTACTTATGCATAATATAAATAGCCCGATCCTGCGGTAAATTAAGCTTATCCAACATTTCATAAATACCGTGGATATTTATTTGGGTCATGAAAAACATCTTCACGTCCTCAACTGCATGGCCGGCATTGCTTGCCATTTGTCGTGCCATGCCGCTCCACATAACCGGATTTAGCTCTTTGGGGAATTTTTTTACGAACTGCAGTTTATGCTCTCCACGCGCCACAACCTCTGGGTTTATTGGAGTATGAGAGCCACCTGCATAAATACCCATCCACTGGTTATATTGACCTTCGGTCATTTGCATAGATGCCACTTGGCCCACATTCTCTTCTTCGGTAGCAGAAAGAATTACGGCTCCTGCGCCATCTGCAAAAAGCGTCACGGTTTTTTTATCTTTAAGATTTAGGTACTTGCTCATGGCATAAGCCCCAATAACCAGAATATGCTGGTACTGCGAATCGGCTTGAATATACTTAAAGGCAGTGTCCATGGCCGAAACAAAGCCAGCACATGCGGTATTAACGTCGAAGCTACCGGCCTTTTTTGCCCCTAAACGATCTTGTAAAACCGCTGCGGTTGAAGGGGAAATAAACTCTGGTGTATCGGTAGCAATAATTATCAAATCGAGTTCCTCTGCTAAAACATCGGCCCTTTGTAAAGCCTGTAAGGCTGCTTTCTCACACAAGTCGGCTACCGATTCATTTTCGTCCAGCCATCGGCGCTCATAAATTTGCACGTTTTCTCGCAGCCAAGTATCCACATCTTCCTTTAGTATTTCGTTAAAATAGGAGTTAGGGATAATCCGGTCGGGCACCGAGGCACCCGTTCCTGTAATTCTAGCATTTCTCATGGAAATATTTTAAATGGTTACTGCGCCATCAACACTTAAACAAGTACCCGAAATAAAAGAAGCCTCGTCGGAAGCCAAGAAAGCATAGGCGTTAGCAATATCTTCGGGCTCACCTAAGCGATTTAAAGGCGCCTTGGCTTTCATCATTTCTAAAACCTTTTCGGGCATAGACTGCACCATATCAGTGGCAATAAAACCAGGTGCCACGGCATTGACAGTAATTCCGTGACGCCCAAATTCTTTAGCCCAAGTTTTTGTCATCCCAATAACACCGGCTTTAGTAGCAACATAATTACTCTGACCGAAATTACCGTAGAGCGCCACTACCGAAGAAGTGTTAACTATTCGTCCGTAGGCATTTTCTTTAAAGTGAGCCGCCAAGGAACGTGTACAGTTAAAAACGCCTTTTAAGTTTACACTAATTACCTGATCCCACTGCTCATCGGTCATTTTAAGCAGAGTCGCATCGCGGGTTATACCCGCATTATTAATTAGAATATCTATTTTGCCATAAGCACTAATCGCTTCCGCTGCAGCGGCATTTACTTGAGCGGAATCGGCGGTATTTACCCGATAAAATTTAGCCTGCCCACCGAGTTCGGCCTCGGTTGCTTGGCCTTGCTCTTCGTTCATATCCCAAATTATCACTTTGGCTCCTTCGGCCACAAATTTCACAGAGGCAGCCTTGCCTATTCCGGAAGCCCCGCCAGTAATAATCGCTACTTTATTATCTAATCTTTTCATTTTACCTTATTTATAGCACTAAATAATTAAAAGCCTGTTGCACCAAGGCTAACTAGGCAGGACCCTATAGGGCTGACAATTTATTTCTCTCAGCGCCTTAATTCAGTAAGCCCTTGATTTAGGGATGATTAAATCAAGAAAATAGTGACGGACTTTTAAGCAAGAACAATTAGCACCCTTCGAGGTGCCTTTATAAGCTAAGCAAGCTTTCCAATCACGCTCCTGAACTAAGAGAAGGGACGGGTCAAGATTGAGAATTGCTAGTTTCCCAGAAGCACTCCTATCAGCGAATAAAAAAACCCGCTCAAATTGACAAGTCATTTACTTTTTTATAAACCCAAGGGGAACAAGTAAATTTCAAGTCGCTAATAAGCTTGCCAAGGGAGAACTCCTTTTTAGACCATGTTGAAAATGCTATTTTTTAAAACACGTGCTATAAGAAATCCTTAACAGCTAATTTTTACGCAAGATTTACAACATTTTACACTTCTTGCGGAATCTTTGAAAAGTATTGTTGCAGCTTTACCGAACAATCTATTCAGAAGTTAAGAGCTAATCCAAAATTCCCCCTATCTATGTTCCAAAGAAAATTAATATCCTGCCTTATCTTAATCGTATCTGCTTTAAGCAGTGCCTGTGCCCAAAAAAATGTAACTGAGGAGAAGCCTCAGAAAAATCACAAAGCGACAGAAAGTGCAAGGCTTCATGAATACGGCGGCTGGTACTGTCCCGATAACCTTTCAAACTTCCCGCCTGTAAATGTGGCCGATTATGCTAAGGTAGAAGTTATTGCCAATCGCTTACCAAAAAAAGAAGAGACTCGCAATGGTAAGTCTTTGATGTACTTAGATCCAGAAAAATACCCCAATGCCAAAGCGGTAGATTTAAGCCTACCCCGATTAGCTAAATACTATTCCCAAAATACCGGTCAAGAAGAATTAGTTATTATAATTCAAGCGGTAAGCGCGGGTAAAGACACCGTAGTAGGATTCCGTTATTTAGATGGTGGTAATGGTTCATCTTGGTTACATGAAGTAGAACTTCTTTCTCAGCAGGAGGCGGCAGACCTTGCGCCAAGTTCGTATGTATTTCTGGAAATGAGGATTAACACATCAAAAGAAAAAGTTTGGGAAGCGATTAGCAAAACCTCCTACGCCCAAGAACTAAGCGTGAGCTTTCAGCAAGAAGATCTTTTTGCAAAACCTTGGTCTAAGAACACTAAGGTTGACCTAGCCTACAAGAGAATACAGGCGGAAGCTAAAGGCTACGTGATGAATATGTTTGGTAATATTTACCTACAAATTGATTACGAAAACAAAGGACAACAACATATTGAGAAAATTCTGATTTTAGACACTGAAGATAAAATGGGTAGTAAAATTCAGGCCGTTTTCGGTCCATACCGCAACAACTTTGAAGAGCAAGAAAAATACTGGAAAGAGTGGCTAAAGGAAGTAGCATCCCATAGCGGCAATACTTCTCAGTAGATCTATCGATCTTTACCTTACTCAATCTAAGGCTAGGTTCCATGATGGTAAACATCCAGCTTTATCGGTGAAGCGTGTATTAACCGCTTAGTGTCCTAAACTCTTTTGGGGAAAACTACAGTAAGAAAGCTCAGCAATCTAAATTCCTGTAGTTTAAACCAATACAACGAATCTAGCTTTATTTTAAGCCTTTTTAAAGATTAGGTGAGCACTCCAAAAATCCCCGTGGTCTTCGAAACTGATTTTACTATCTGCAATAGCATTGGCCTGCATTAAATGTAAAACCGCGTTCATATCGTATAAATTCATCTGCATAAGCGGCTTAGAGTAAGGGAAGCCTTTTAGCATATTAAGAAGACCGTGGACCAGAGGAATACGATACCTGAGGTAAGTGGCTATTTTGTTCGATTTTAACTTATTACTACTATATGTGATTTGTAAAGCACCTATTCCACCCGAGTTTAGTAATTGCAGCATTTTCTCGATTATAAGCATCCCTCGCTCCACATTAATGTGTTGTAAAACGATATAAGAGTTTATCAAGTCAAAACGCTCGCCCTTTAAGGCAGATAGGCTATCGTCGGAAATTTTAAACTCTACATTATTCACGCCTTGTCTTTCAGCATTTTTTCGCGCTTCCCTCAGCATGTCTGCAGAAACATCCAGTCCGATAAGCCTTTGCGATTTCTTCGCCAAGGGAATACTGAGCCTACCAGTACCACAACCGAAGTCTAAGGTAGTTTGAGGGCGAAAGTTTTTGGCCAAGTGCCGATTAATTTCGTCAAACAAGCTGTCCACATGTTTTTCTCCTGTTGCGAAAAAACGCGCTAAAGCTTCGTCATTTAAGTTATCGTCTCTAAACTCATCGTGCGTTAAAACACCATAATAGGGGTCTTTTTTACCGTAGGCGTTCCAGGCCTTATCTGAATTAACTGTTGCCATTGTTCTATTGGTTTTTCGCGACTGCGCTATCCATTTCCGCCTTTAAATTATAATTTATCGAATCCTTTAAAAAGGAAATCGGCAAGGTGTGCTTATCTGCCAAAAGTGAATCGAGGGTCCGAAAACTTAAACTCTTCAGCACCTCGCTACTAATTGAGTTGCTTAAAACGTAAGACTTTAATTGTAAGGCACAAAACACTTCCCCAGGATGTTCAGCATCTACCATATAGCGGTCGTCTAGGCCCATGCCTTGTGGAGTTGTAAATCTAATAAGAGCAAAATTTTCTTGATGCAGTTGCTCTTGAAAGCCCATGTAGTCTTGCCAAAAACTAGCGAACATGGTATCCTGCATCGCTTCTTGAAAAAACACATCCGAGTAGGGCGGAATATAAAGTAGTAATTCAATATTCATCTTTCTAAAACGCTTAAGCGCCTGAATTACTTTGTCGGCTTTTTGTTGATCGTAATTAAAGGGCTCCAAAAAAGGAGCTTGCCGAGCATGTAAACGGTCAATCAAATTGCCATCGTAATACTGTCCATCTTCTAAGAACTTTAAAATTTCCGCACGGTGGCGATAGGTACCATCATTGCGATAACCACTGCCTGCCATACCTGATTTACCAAAACCAAAATCTATCTCTGGTTTGGCTCTTAAATTAGCATCAAGCATCAGCTTTTGCATTCCTTGCAAATGCGATTTCGCACTAAGGGCTCTGTCTTCAGGCCGGTTCAACTCCAAAGAGTATTCGTCGAGAAAGGTTTTTTCCAGCACCATAGATAAATCAATGGCACAAAGCATAAAGCGTGGCCGTACAATTTCTCTACTATCCATAAGGTCGGCCAAATAATTTAAGTCCGCCAAATTGCGAATCATCAAACCAGAATTATAAAAACCTTTGGAATAGGGCTCAAAAACAAAGTCGCGAAACTGTAGACTAACCGACTGCCCAACCACTAAGACCGAGGGCTCTCTTAGCTTCAGATTTTCATATTTGTAAAGTGGTAAAGAGTTTCCTAATACCCTGCGACCATAGTATAAATCAGTTTTAGAGTGCGCTTGAATATTTGCTACTTCCTCTATGGAATAAGTTTCTTTTAAGCGCCACAAAAGAAATTCTCCTAAGCCTACATAAAGTAAACCCAGTAGTAAATAAGGCCAAGTTTTAGCTAGGAATTTTTTCATTAGAATTGGAAATAATAAAAAGGTTCCTTTCCGAAATAACCAAATAAAAATACTGCAAGTATCATTAAAACATAAAGGCTGCGACGCAACCAAGCGGGGTAAGTTTCTAAATCGAAAGGATGTGATTTTTCCTTATTAAACCATTCAAAGGCGATAAAGGCCAAGGCTAGAGGAATTATATTTAATGAATAAGCGCTAATCCCATGTAATGGGCTTTCAAAAAGAGTGTTATAATAAAGGACAGCATGCTCCATATTATTGGCCCTAAACAAAACCCCAGTAACCGAAAAAAGAGTAAAAGTTCCCACCATAGCAAATTTGCTTACAATGGGATTGGTGTTTATAAAACCGAGGGCCTTTCGCAATGACTTTCTTCTGCGACTAAGAATTCTAGGAATAAAATAGATGCCATTAAGAATTCCAAAAATGGCAAAAGTATAATCCGCCCCATGCCAAAAACCAATAATGAAGAACAGGATGATGGTAGCAGCAATACGCCAAAGGTTGCTGGACTTATTTAAGCCGGCCAACCAAAGAAAAAGATAATCTCGAAACCAGGTAGTGAGAGAAATATGCCAACGCGACCAAAATTCGGGAACACTGGTGGAGAAAAAAGGAGTGCGAAAATTTCGCATTAATTCAAAACCAAGCATCTTAGCCACACCACGGGCAATGTCAGTATAGGCGGAAAAATCAGCATAGAGCTGCACAAAAAATAAATTCATTCCCACAAACAACTCAATGGCACTATAGCTTGATGGACTTGCAAAGATTGCGTCTACCCGCAGACCAATATTATCGGCGATTACCATTTTTTTAAACATACCGTAAAGCAGAAGGCGCATGCCTAAAGCCACTTGGTTGTAATCAAAAACTCGGACCCTTTGAAACTGCGGTAAAAAGGTTTTTGCGCGCTCAATGGGCCCAGCAACTAGCTGAGGAAAAAAGCTAACATAATTTAAAAAGGCAATAAAATCCTTCTGTGGCTTCAGCTTGCCTTTATAAATATCAAGCGAGTAGCTTAAAGTTTGAAAAGTGTAAAAGCTAATACCCACGGGTAAAATAATATTTAAGGCACTGAACTCACTCGCATAGCCAAAACTGTTCACCAAATCCTGCGCTGAAGCAATAAAAAAGTTGAAGTATTTAAAGAACATCAGTAAACCTAAGTTTACCACTAAACTCAATCCCACTAGGGCCTTTTTGTTTTTCACTTTCGGTAGATAAAGTCCCACTAAATAATCTACCAAGGAACTAAAGAACATTAAAAACAAAAAGCGGTAATCCCACCAACCGTAAAAGACATAGCTTGCTACCAATAAAATTATATTATTGGTTTTCAAAGACTTACTATACCTCCACAATAAAGCGAAAGAAATGATTAGAAACACGAAGAATTCGACCGAGTTAAACTTCATCTCTCTTTAAGGTTTATAATTAGGATCATGGAGGTAGACTTTGATCATAGAGTCTAGCGATACGCCGCGCTTTTTGGCTCTTTGTTTTAGGTCCTCTCGCCAGGCCTTTTGCGTTTTAGACTGCGTAATGAGGTACTCGTTATTGCGTTCTTTCGGCCTAAAGGTAGAGTCAGCCATTAAATTAAGGGCGTCATTGGTGAAGTTCCAGCTAAAGTTAG